>PUKR01000025.1 GCA_003552365.1 Syntrophomonadaceae bacterium | reverse complement strand
TACTGGACGGTTTTACCGAATACGGGGTTCGCACTATTGATGTGCGGCATGAACAGGCGGCAGTTATGGCTGCAGAAGCCTGGTCTATTTATACCGGGCAGACCGGGGTTTGTTTTTTAACGGCCGGTCCCGGTTTTACAAACGGGTTGACGGGAATAGTAAATGCCTGCCTGGACAATGTACCCCTGGTGGCGCTTTGCGGCAGGCATCCGCTGCGGGATGACCTTAAAGGGGCCCTGCAGGAAACGAACCAGATTGATATGATCAAGCCGGTAACCAAGTGGGCGGCTACCTGTTACGATTCCAAACGGATACCTGAATACCTGGCATATGCTTTCAAAAAGGCCCGCGAAGGGCGGCCGGGGCCGGTTTTCCTCGAACTGCCGCCTGATGTGCTAAACGTAAAAGTTGAGGAAAGCGAAGCGCCTTTCCCGCCTAAGGATGCCCGGCATGTTACCCGACCCGAGAAAAAGGCTCTGCAAAAGGCGGCCGAATTAATAAACAAGGCGGAAAAGCCTCTGTTTCTGGGCGGCACCGGGATCAGGTTGAGCGAAAGTGAAGCACCGCTGGAGGAGTTCATCGAGAAAACCGGGGTACCATTTATGCTCCTTAACTACGGCCGGGGGGAATTACCCGATGATCACCCCCTGTCAATTTGGGACTGCGGCAATATTGGTATGATGGCTGCCGTGCAGCAGTCTGATCTTATTGTTGCAGCGGGCCTGCGGTTTAACTGGCTCTTGCAATCGGGAGCGATTATCCCTCCGTCTGCGAAACTCGTGCGCATCGATATTGATCCCTGTGAGTTAAATCGCAACCGCGCGGCGGATGTGGGCCTGGCCGGCGATGTGAGCGCTGCACTCGAAGAACTGGTGCCGCTGGTAGGGGATCATGATCATGGTGGCTGGCTGCAGTCGATCAAAGAAGAAAGCCGGGCAATGCTTGATTACGAGCTGAAAATGAGAGAAAATTCCGCTGAACCTATTCATCCGATTCGCCTTGCCGCCAGGGTTGCGGAGTATGCCGGTAAAGATGCCCTGTATGTGGTTGATGGCGGTGATACGGTTTACTTTGGCCTTACCGGCTTAATGTCCCGCCAGAAGGCGGGTGTCTTAGGTACCGCAGCCGGGTTGTTCGGCTGTTTGGGCACAGGGGTTCCATTTGCCATGGCAGCCAAGCTGGCCCATCCGGACAAGCAAGTGGTCCTTCTTAACGGGGACGGATCTTTCGGTTTTAACGCCATGGAACTTGACACCATGGTCCGGCATAATATTCCGGTGGTTTGCGTGATTAACAATGACTGTGCCTGGGGGATGATCAAGCACGGCCAGGAAATGTCAATTGGCGCAGATCGCCTGCAGTGCTCGGAGCTTGGCTTGCGTCATTATGAGAAATTGGCACAGGGTCTCGGCGGGCATGGTGAATTTGTGACCGGTGATGAAGAAATAGCCCCGGCGCTTGAGCGGGCCTTTGCTTCGGGGAAACCCGCTGTAGTTAACGTGGTCGTCGATACCACGGTAACCAGCCCGGTAACACCGCTTTTTTGCCAGTCTTTGCAGATGGAGTAGCAAGAATATTGTATTTGGGGCTATCAATAGCATAAGAATTGAAGTGGATGGATGATTTGTAAATCAGCATTTTTCGATAAAAAAGGCGGTGGTAGCCGCTACGGCCACAAGTCGGTGCTTAGGTATTTTAAGCCTGAGTCACAGATGATTACAGCGATTGTTTTTCCTTTAAAATCAGTGCTCAAGAGGTTTAAGGCAGCTGCCACGTTTGCCCCTGAAGAAAACCCGGCGAAAATTCCTTCTTCCCGGGCAAGGCGCCGGCTTATTTCTACCGCTGTATTATCTGAAACAGTTAAAAACCCGTCAATGTGGTCTTTACGCAGCAGTGGTAGATCGGGCATGATATAACCGCCCCCCTGGATCCGGTGACCGGGATGGGTGATTTTTTCACCGGCCACGGCAGCAGCTCCCGCCGGTTCAACCACGTAGCACTTGATTTGCGGGTTGAACTCTTTAAAAGCGGCGGAACAGCCGGCAAAAGAACCGCCTGTTCCCAGGAAATCAGCAAATGCGTCAATATTTCCATCACATTGCTTGATTAATTCAGGGCCGGTGTGGAGATAATGGGCTCGTGCATTGCTTTTTAAGTTAAACTGGTCTGCGCGAAAGGCTCCGCGTTCTTTAACCAGGCGCTGTGCTTCTTGCTCGACCAGTTTAAGGTCACCGCCCGAAACCTGCCCCGGTTTCGATTGCGGCAGTTGATCGACCAGGACTACTTCAGCACCTAAAGCAGACATCATGCGAGCCCTTTCCATGGAGTTGCCCCTGGACATTACAGCAACGAAAGGATAGCCTTTAACTCCACAAACAATAGCCAGTCCAGTTCCTGTGTTGCCGCTGGTCAATTCGACCACTGTTTGGCCGGGTTTTAAGCTGCCGTCTTTTTCAGCATCTTCGATCATCTGGAGGGCGATACGGTCTTTCTTCGAAAAGCCAGGATTGAGGTAGTCGAGTTTGGCTACAATCTTTCCGTGCAGCTTTTCTGTAAGGCGGGCCAGCTCCACCACCGGGGTACTGCCGATGGCCTTAACAACAGAAGGCAGGATTTTTTCTTGGCCGGGGGATTTATACATATTTTCACCACATTTCCAGTTTAAATATTAATTTTGCTTATTTATTTCAGGCTTTAATAAGGGTAATATTATACTTTGTGCGGTGAAATCCTCCCGGGTTTTGTTCTGCCTGTGATTTTAAGCCTGGCAAAATTCATGCTATAATATGTATAAATATTCACTCAAATGCGCCAGGGTAAATAAATGGATACTTAACCTGGAG
>PUKR01000209.1 GCA_003552365.1 Syntrophomonadaceae bacterium | reverse complement strand
GAAACCGGGGCTATTTTATCTGTTTTTCAAGTCGGTTACGTGATTGTTGTCGTGTTAACCGGTTATATCGCAGATCGGGTGGGGACAAAAAAGGTTATATTTTGGGCCACTTTTTTTACAGCCTTTTTTTCTACCGCTTTTGTATATCTTGCCGGCGGTTTCTATTCAATATTAATCCTGCGGCTTTTAACAGGTTTATCTGCCGGGGCTATTTATGCACCCGGAATGGCGCTGCTTTCCAACTGGTTTTCCCCGGAACAGAGAGGCAAAGCTATCGGGGCATATACTGCGGCTTTAACCCTGGCTTATGGCGGCGCTTACTTGATTGCTTCGCCTCTGGCGGCCCTGTATGGCTGGCAGGTTGGCATACTGTCGACCTCGCTTCCTGTTTTTATTGCCGTGATCCTTTTCTACTTTTTTGTTGAAGAAAAACCTCCCGAACCGGCAGCAGGAAAAGAGGGGTTAAATGAATACGATGAAACAGCATCTCAAAAGGTTGAAGCTCAGGCAAAAACAGGCAAAGCTGTCCCGGCTCCGAAAGGTGGTTATTCCGGTCCGACCTTAATTACAGCTTCCTACATGGGGCATATGTGGGAGCTCTATGCCTTTTGGGGCTGGATCGGTCCTTTTATGACCGCAAACTTTTTTGCTTTCGGTTATTCACAATCCGAGGCGGCAATGTTCGGGGGGCAAGTCGCTGCCCTCATTATTATAATGGGAGCGCCCGGGGTCTGGATCATGGGAATAGTTGCCGATATCCTGGGCCGGACCAGGGCCATTATTGTTGGCGCTACTTCCAGCCTGGTGGCGCAATTTTTCTTTGGTTACCTGTATGGATATTCTCTGACCCTGGTTATAATCATCGGCTTGTGGATCGGGTTTTGGGTCATTTCTGACTCAGGGATATTTAAAACCGGTTTAACCGAGATGGTAAGTGTGGATATAAGAGCGACAAGCTTAGGCTTGCAGTCTGCTATTGGCTATTCCATGACAGTCCTTGCTCCATGGGTTTTTGGAAGGGTTTTAGATCAGCTTAACCAGGGTGTTAGCCCTATGTCTGCAACAGACTGGGGGCTTCCGTTTTTACTGTTAGGGGTTGGTGCTTTATTAGCCCCGATTTGCGCGATCATACTGCGAAAGTTGCCCCAGTCTGATTTGATGGCGAATGGCAAAAAGTAAAGCTTATCCGAATTGTTCCTTAAGGCAGGGGTGGATGGATAAGGTTAACCTGCGTCGCAGATGCCCCGCCTACTGCTATTTGTAAAGTTCTTTTATCTTGTTCAGGTTATCCAGCAGCTGATCTTTTAACCACTTTGGTTCAAGGACCTGGATGGCCGTACCCCAGCTCATCAGCCAGGGCAGCATTTCTTCTGCCCCGGTAACCTTGAAAGTAACTTCCGCGTCGCCTTCCGGCAGCATTTTTACTTCCTGCGAACCGTGAAAACTGACCAGGTTAAAGCGTTCGGCGGGCCCCTTGAACACTTTTATGCGCACTGTTTCCGGTCCCCTGGTTTCTGCATCGTCAATATTCCAAACGCCCCAGGATTTGCTGTACTCATCGTGAATGGAAAATCCCTCGGGCCATTTGAATGTGCTTCCTTCCAAGGTTTTCAGCTCCTCAATTTGATCGAGTAAGAATATACGTCTTTTTTGCTGGTGGACACACAGGGCTACCAGGTACCAGTTGTTCAGCCGGCTGATCAGGCCGTACGGTTCACACTCGCGGTTGGTGAGAGTCCCGTCATACGATCGCAGGTATTTCATGCTGAGGCGCTTGCGGTTGCGGATGGCATCCATGATTTTTTTGATTTTGTCGATGTTTTTACCCGGGTCGGCCGGTTCATGGCCGGAAACGTGAATATGATCTTCTATTTCCCGGAAAGCACTCTGGTAGGTGTTAATCCTGGCCAGCAGATCTCTCAAAAGCGTCTGAATTACCGATTCAAAGTGTTCTTTTAAAAGACCTCTTTGCTGAGTATAAAGGCCCAAAGTCATCAGCAGGGCCTGGTTGGCGTCGATACTGCTGGCGGGAAATTCACCGGTAAAGATGTACCTGGTCCCGTCTGTAGTATGCTTCGATTTAATCAGAGGGGGGACGGCTTCAATATCCGGTTCCTCGTCTTCTGCAGGTTCATCTTCCCCGGTGGTTTCCCCGTAAGCCAGGGGATCAAAAAGTGTGTTCAACCTGCGGATAGCCCGGTAAATTGTTTTATTGCTGGGATAGTTTCCCCGGGCTTCCTCGTAGGCTTCTTTTAAGTCTTCCATCTTTGCCCCACCCTGCGGGGTTTTCTCCATTACTGTGAATATGATTTTAATCAATGCTTCCGGAAAGTCGCCCGTGCGGGCATAAGCAATCATTATAAGCCACCTCGCCTCTAATAAAGCCTTAGCTATCCCACCCTGTGAAATAGGGGTAAAAGTTACCGGTGGGGGCAATTTTTTCTTGCATTTTTAATTTTGGCATCTATTAGGGACACATATGTGTCCCTAATAGAAATTGGTCAAAATAAGTTACGTAATATTTCTACGGCATTGAAAAGGTTCCTGCATTTTTTAACGGTTCCAAATTTTGTTGAAAGTAAATTCACTATGACTTTCAACTTAAATGTGGTATGCTTTAAAATAATCACACAATTACAGCTAATGTTTTTCCCGGCGGTTTCTTTCATATGTGTTACTACAATATCATAAAGGCAGGTGGTCTATTTGCGGGCGGCTGTTCTACAAAGCACGGAAGATTTACAGGTGATTACCAGGTCAAGGCCTGAGCCTGGGGCCGGAGAAGTTTTGATCCGGGTTAGTTACTGCGGTATCTGCGGCTCTGATCTTCATGCCTATACAAG
>PUKR01000166.1 GCA_003552365.1 Syntrophomonadaceae bacterium | reverse complement strand
TGCTACGGGGTGCTGCCTACAAGTTTCGGATCGGAATCATTCAAAGAATTTATGGCGCCGCATACAGCCACGGCTGTAGAGAAATTAATGGATACAGGTGCCGTTGTTGTTGGTAAAACAAACCTGGATGATATGAGCCTGGGCTCTGCTACCCGGACTTCACCTTTCGGCACTTCCGTTAGCCCCTGGGACACCGAAAGAGTAGCCGGAAGTGCGGGTGCTGCCGCGGTGGCTTCCGGGGTTTGCATGGTTGCCCTGGAAAGCGACAGCGGCGGCGCCTTGCGACAGGGTGCTTCACACTGCGGAGTGGTAGGCTTGCGTCCAACCTTCGGAAGGGTTTCCCGCCACGGCCTAAATATGTTTTCACCATCTTTTGGCCAGTTGGGGATTACAGCATTTACCAGTGAAAACGTGAAAACTGTTTTAGAAATTATCGAAGGGGTAGACCGGCGTGATAGTGCTACGTTTGTAAACCGGGAAAAACCATTTGATGATGGGAAGCTTGATTTTGAAAAACTCACCATCGGCTACCCGGTTCCGGTATTCGATCACCTGGAGCCTGCTTTACGGGAGATGTTTGAACGGCTTCGGGAAGAATATCGTGCGCAGGGATTTCAAGTCAGGGACGTTGATTTGGGGCTGCTCCGTGAAGCCCTCCAGGCTTATTACGTGATTTCCTCTGCCGAGGCATCATCAAACCATGCCCGGTTTGATGGGATCCGGTTCGGCAAAGCTGCCGAAGCGGATAACCTGGAAGACTTTTATCGCAAGTCACGAACTAATGCACTGGGAAGGGAAGCAAGAAAACGCAGTATTTTCGGGGCATATATACTAAGTGAAGGCAACTATGATCGTTATTACCGACAGGCTTTAAAAGTATGGCAAATGGTGCGGAAAGAATTCAATGCCGCCTTGAGCGAATGCGACATGTTGCTTATGCCGGCGGTAAAAAAATTGCCCCGGCTGCTGAATGAAGAAATTGATTACCTGGAGGAGTGGGAGGAAGATCTCTTTTGCGCCCCTGTAAGTATGGCCGGCCTGCCATCGCTTTGCCTTCCGGCCGGACAAGTAGAAGAACTGCCGGTGGGCATGCAGCTGGTGGGTCCACCATTTAGCGAAGAAGCCCTCCTAACTATAGGCTCCAGGGTCGCCCGCTAAAGTTGTCAGGGGGACGGGGTTGTTGACAACTTTTTGTTGTCAACAACCCCGTCCCCCTGACAACTTTTTGATCTGGTTGTTTAGTATCAGTTAAGGAAAGAGGGTATTATGATGAAGTATGAAGCAGTAATCGGCCTTGAGGTTCATGTTGAGCTGCTTACGGATTGTAAGCTTTTTTGTGCCTGTCCGAACCGGTTTGTGCATGAGCCCAATGTTAATACCTGTCCGGTTTGTCTAGGGTTTCCGGGGGCTTTGCCGCAAATGAGCGCGGATGCTCTTAAACAGGCATTAAAAGCCGCAGTAGCTTTAAATTGTGATGTAGCCCTGTACAGCTATTTTGATCGTAAAAATTACTTTTATCCCGACATCCCGAAAGGTTACCAGATATCACAATATTATGTGCCCCTGGGCAGTGACGGTTACCTGGTAATTGAAGATGATCTGGGGGCTGAAAAGAATGTGGTGATAAATAGGGTGCACATGGAGGAAGATGCCGGCAAACTGGTGCACGGTGAAAGTGGAGGCCAGTCTGGTAAATATTCGATGGTTGATTATAACCGGGCCGGTGTCCCCCTGGTGGAAATTGTGACCGGGCCAAATATACATTCACCCGGTGAGGCGCGCCGTTACCTGGAAAAATTGAAAAGCATTCTTCAGTATGCCGGGGTTTCCGACTGTAAGATGGAAGAAGGAAGTCTGCGCTGTGATGCCAATATTTCGCTGCGTGCGGGAAGTGACCAGCCTTTTGGAACAAAAACCGAGCTTAAAAACATGAATTCTTTTAGAGCCGTGGAAAAATCACTGGAACATGAAATCAAGCGACAGGCAGAAATATTGGATCGCGGGGATAATGTGATTACCGAAACCCTGCGCTGGGATGAAAATAAACAGGAAACAATTGTAATGCGTGGCAAGCTTGAAGCTCATGATTACCGCTGTTTTACCGATCCCGAACTGGCCCCCATTGAGCTCTCGGCAAATGACGTGGAAAAAGCCCGGGAAGAATTACCCGAGATGGCCGAGGAAAGGGCGGCTCGTTTTGTAAAAGACTACGGCCTCCCGGAGTATGATGCCGGGGTCCTGACTGCTTCACGCAGCCTGGCCGATTATTTTGAAGCATGTCTAAAGCTCTACGACAATCCCAAGGAAATAAGCAACTGGGTCATGGGTGAATTTTCGGCCCAGCTTAACAATGCCGGAATAGAAGTGGACCAGGCATCTTTTGAACCGGAGGATATGGCTGAGCTGCTAAAAATGATTGATGAACAGGTAATCAGCGGTAAGCTGGCTAAAGACGTGCTGGAAAAGTCCTTCCAAAGCGGCAAGTCCCCTCGCGAGATCGTTAAAGAAGAGGGGATGGAGCAAATATCCGATCAGTCCGAGCTGGAGGCAATTGTGGAACAGGTGATCAGCGAAAACCCGGACAGTATTGAAAGTTACCGCGGGGGCAAGAAAAAAGCGCTTGGATTTTTGGTCGGCCAGGTGATGAAGGCAACAAAAGGCAAATCTAATCCCCAGCTGGTAAACGAGTTGCTGGTTAAAAAGATAGACGAGTGACCGGCAGGCATGGGTTAATCCATAAAATTTTACCGGGAAATTAAGATTAGAGGGTATTCAGGTTCTTAACCCTAACCTGGACAAGCCAGTTCCATAAAAGTTGGTTTTCAAAATGAGCCCTTATAACC
>PUKR01000164.1 GCA_003552365.1 Syntrophomonadaceae bacterium | reverse complement strand
TGGATGGCGAATGCCGAGGGCAACCAAAGCGAAGGCCTAAAGCTGAATCGTTGCCATTTCCCGCGATGAGCCGTCATAGGGCCAAAAGCAGCACCGCTGAACAGAAACGCTTAATATTAACCCGGTGGTTGATTTTTTCTTCTTTCCGGGTTAAAATATCGTTATTGACGTGCACATAATTGTGCACAAAAACACGGGTTGAGGAGTAAAAGATTGCAAGGCAAACAGGAGGGCAATAATGAATAATTTTACCAGGCACGTTAATCCATACTTGGGAGAAATGCTCGAGAATATTAAACTAGATCAAAAATATGTTCGCGGGGACGGCTGCTATCTTTACGATGACCAGGGCCACTGCTACCTGGACTGCATTGCTGCTTACGGAGCTCTGCCGTTTGGCCATAATCCGGGATCAATCTGGGAAGCGATCAACCGGTATAGTGCCAGCGGAGAACCAAATTTCGTTCAACCGTCGGCCCTGGAGGCTGCCGGGGAGCTGGCGAGGCGATTGGTTGAAGTTGCCCCGGAGGGGCTTGAATACGTGACCTTTACCAACAGTGGAGCTGAAGCGGTGGAGGCGGCAATCAAGCTAAGCCGCTCTGCTACCGGGCGCCAGGGTATTCTGGCAACTGAAAACAGTTTTCACGGCAAAACATTTGGGGCGTTATCGGCTACCGGCAATCCCGGTTACCAGGAATCATTCGGGGCGCCTGCCGAGCATTTCAATCATATCCGCTACGGAGATGCATCCGCCCTTGAAGCGGAGCTGTCTGCAAATCCCGGTTATTATGCCGCTTTTATAATCGAACCGATCCAGGGGGAAGGTGGAATTGTCGAACCTCCGGAGGGGTACCTGGCGGAAGTCCGGGACATATGTGACCGCTACAAGGTTTTGCTTGTTTTTGATGAGATCCAGACCGGGCTGGGCCGCACCGGCTTTCTGTTTGCCTGCGAAGAAGAAAAGGTTAACCCCGACATTTTGATCCTGGCCAAGGCCCTGGGTGGAGGGTTAATGCCTGTCGGTGCCTGTATGAGCACTGCGGAAGTATATACCGAAGATTTTGGCCAAAAACATTCCTCCACTTTTGCCGGCAATTCTTTTGCCAGCCGGGTGGGGCTAAAAGTTATGGAACTGCTTACCGAAGAAAACCGGGCCATACTTGAGAGCGTTCAGCAAAAAGGGAAGCTGCTGAAAGAGGGGCTGTCGGAATTGAAGGAGAAATATCCCGGGCTGATCAGGGCGGTGCGCGGCCGTGGTTTGATGCTGGGGCTGGAGTTTAACATGGATCGCGATCAATTCCCGGGCAGCATGATTGGGGTGATGGCTGAACAGGAATTGCTGACCCCTGCAATATCTTCCTACCTGTTGAACGTTGAAAAATTGCGGGTGGCTCCAACTTTAAACGGAAATGAAGTTATCCGTATTGAACCTCCGCTGACCATCACCGAAGACCAGTGCCGGGAAGCAATTGCCAGGCTTGATTCAATGCTAGCGGTATTAAGCGAGGGCAATACCGCCCGGTTTTTGGCTTACCTGGTCAGGTCGGACCCAGAAAAAAGTGATTTCACAAAATTCACCCCTTATACCCCTGAAAAAGTGGAACCGGGTTCTGATCCGGACGAGGGACGCTTTGCTTTTCTAATCCATGCCCTCGACCTGGAGAACTATCACCAGTTTGACAACAGCCTCCTCGCTTTTAGCGAAGAAGAACTGGCTGATTTTACCGGCCGTTTTGGTGATATGATCGGTCCCTTTATAGCAGGCAAAACCCGGATCCACTCAAAAGCGGGACGAACCGCTTACGGTGAATTTATCGGTATTCCCAGGACCACCGAGGAATTCGTGCAAATGCCCCGTCAGCAGGCCCTGGAAGAGTTGAAAGCTGCGGTTAAAATGGCTAAAGAACGGGGCGCAAAAATTGTCGGCCTCGGTGCCTTTACAGCAGTAGCCTCGATGGGCGGCTTATACTTGAAAAACGAAGGGGTGCCGGTTACCACCGGCAACAGTTATACAGTAGTTTCGGCAGTCGATGCAGTTAATACTGCTACCGACAAACTGCACCTGGACCGCTCAAAACTAACCGCCGGTATCGTCGGGGCGACGGGATCTATCGGCAAAGGCATATCGCTTCTTCTTTCCGAAACTGTACCACGCTTGCTTTTAATCGGCAACCCTAATAACAATACATCCAGCGAGAGGCTGCACCTGGTTGCTGCTGAAATTTACCGCTATCAATCGGCCTTGCTGCAGCAGGGCAGGCCTTTAAAACCGGGCAGTATGGGTCACTTGCTTGCTAAATGTCCCGAACTGCCTTCGCCGGACGCCCCGATGGAGGAGTTTGAAGCTTTTGCCGACTCAGAAGGTAGAAGGCAGGGTATTATTGAATTTTCCACCGATCTAGACAGTATGTTAGCCCGGGCTGATGTGGTGATAAGCGCTACCAGCGCCACCGGTAAGGTGATCCACGAAGGGAATTTGAAGCGGGGCGCGGTTGTTTGTGACATTTCCCGTCCCGCCAACGTCAGTGAAGAAGTGGACCAGGCACGTCCGGATGTGCTGGTTATTGACGGCGGAGTGGTGGAAGTCCCCGGCCAACCTTCCCTGGGCTGGGACTTTGGCTTTGAAGAAGGTTTGGCTTATGCCTGTATGGCTGAAACAATGATGCTGGCCCTGGAACAACGCTACAAGCATTACAGCATCGGTTCTTCAGGGGTTAACCTGGAAACTATCCTGCAGACCAGGTACTGGGCTCACGAGCACGGTTTTAAACTGGCCAATTTCCGCAGCTTTAACCGTCCCTTAAGCGAAGATAGCTGGCAGAGGTTTCTAAAATACCGCCGGGAGTTGGCTGCCGGTTAATAATTGTGATAGAATAGCAGGGTATAAAGCAGGGTGGCTTGATTTTTTCAGGACTGCCCTGTGGCGGATCAATGGTCAAACAGAGACGGGAAAGGGTGAAAGCATTGGAAAAAAAGGCCGGAGAGGAAAAAGCAGCCCGGAACAAGGAGTTTGTCAGGGAAATAACCCCCAAGGCGGAAAACTATTCACAGTGGTACGTCGATGTAATTTTAAAAACAAAAATGATGGATTATGCGCCGGTGAAAGGGTTTATGGCGATCAGGCCGGCCGGTTTTGCGCTCTGGGAAAAAATACAAGAATTGCTGGACAGGCGGTTCAAGGAAACCGGCCATGAAAATGCTTATTTTCCGATGTTTATTCCCCAGGAACTGCTCCACAAAGAAGCAGAACACGTGGAAGGCTTTGCCCCTGAGGTGGCCTGGGTAACCAAGGGCGGCGATGAAGTATTAACTGAACCGCTGGTGGTTCGGCCTACTTCAGAAGCTATCATCTGCGATTTCTACTCGCGCTGGATTCAATCTTATCGCGATTTGCCCCTTTTAATTAACCAGTGGTGTAATGTGGTCCGCTGGGAGAAATCAACCCGGCCTTTCCTGCGCACTTCTGAATTTTTATGGCAGGAGGGCCACACCTGCCACCGCACCGAAGAGGAAGCCGAAGAAGAAACCTTAAGAATGCTTGAAGTTTACAGAGAATTTATGGAAACAGAAATGGCCATTCCGGCGTTGGTGGGGCGTAAATCCGAACAGGAAAAATTTGCGGGAGCCCTGCGGACATACACGGTAGAGGCTTTAATGACTGACGGCAGGGCCCTGCAGTCAGGCACATCCCATAACCTGGGCCAGCACTTTGCCAAAGTTTTCGATATTACTTACCTGGACGAAGATGATCAGCTTAAATATGTCTGGCAAACTTCCTGGGGAGTTTCAACCAGGTTGATCGGTGCTTTAATCATGGTGCACGGCGATGACCGCGGCCTGGCACTGCCGCCCCGCATGTCTACCTACCAGGCGGTGATTGTGCCGATTCTGACCAAGAAAGATCGGGAGAGAGTATTAGAGTCTGTCCGGGAGCTTTCCAGGGAACTGGGCAGCCAGGTCCGGGTTAAACTTGATGACCGCGAAGAGTATTCACCGGGATGGAAATATAATGAATGGGAAATGCGTGGCATTCCCCTGCGCATTGAAGTGGGGCCGAAGGATTTGGACAAAAACCAGGTAGTTGTAGTCCGCCGTGATACCGGGGAGAAAAATTTTATCCCCCGGGAAGAATTGAACAGTTATATTCCCGGCCTGCTTGAACAAATTCAATCCGACATGTTGAAGCGGGCTCTTGAATTTCGTGAAGCTAATACCAGGAGCGGAGATGATTACGAAGAGTTTAAGCGGGTCATGGAAGAAGAACGCGGTTTATTCCTGGCTTCCTGGTGCGGGGAAGAGGAATGCGAGGAAAAGGTTAAGGAAGACACCAGGGCAACAATTCGCTGTATTCCCTTTGACCGGGAAATTGAGCATAAAAATTGCCTGGTTTGCGATAAAAAAGCTGAAGAAGTAGTTTACTTTGCCAGGGCCTATTAAGCAATGAGCATAAAAGAAGAAAAAAGCAAGTTGAGGAAAAAAATCATCCGGATGCGGGACGAACTCGGCCCGGAAGAAATAACCCGGAAAAGCCGGATGGTAGGAGAAAAACTTTTTCGCCTGCCGGCTTACCATGACGCCCGGGTGGTAATGTTTTTTCTTTCCTTTGGCAGCGAGGTTGATACCCGCCCGATGGTCGAAGAAACTATTGAACGGGGTAAAATTGCCCTGGCACCCAAAACCTTTCCTGAAAGCCGCGAATTGGTTCCTTCGCAAATCACAGATTGGGAAAAGGATTTAACCCCCGGAGCTTATAATATTCCCGAACCGCGCCGGGAAGCATTGCGCCCTTATCCTCCTGAAAGGATAGATTTATTGATTGTTCCCGGTGTGGCCTTTGATCCTGAAAAAAAGCGCCTCGGTTATGGTGGCGGCTATTATGATCGCTTCTTTCAAAGTCTTAAGAATAATACGCCCCTCGTAGCCCTGGCTTTTGAACTGCAGATTTTAACTGAAATCCCTTCAGATCAGTGGGATCGCCGGGTAGATTTGATAATTACCGAGGACCGGATCATTAACGGGCCATAAAATTTTAGAAATTTTATGGCCTCTGCCGGACAGATAATTGATTGTTACTCCTGTACTCCACAGAAGCAAAAGCGGCAGTTGTAACTAAAAGAAGCTGCGGCCAGCCCGGAGTTAGAGGGCCGGTTGCAGCTCCCAGTTAATTGGTTAATTATAGGGTAATAAATGCAAAACTTACTTTCTGATTGAAAGATTAGTGAAGCTTCAAATCTAACTTGTGACTCCATGACCGTGCTGCAACTCTTTTTTTAGGCTATTTTTTTGAGTTAAAAAATCCGTTAAACAGCATTTCGATAATGGTCTCGGCAATATGTTCCAAATCGGTTTCAGTTTCATTGACCACTTCCCATAGAAAGCGATCAGCGAGTAAGATGTAAGCCTTTGCGACTACATCAATGTCGAAATCCCTGGCGAATCCTTTATTTTGTGAGTAGGCGAATGAACGGGATGAACTTGTTATGAACTGTTCAATCACGGTGTGCCAGTGCCCTGCGATTGTTTCCGATTGGCCCATTGCTTCCTGGTATACTTTCATTATCGGCCGATGTTGTTCTGCCAGGCGGAATGAGGTTAGCACCAGGTTGTAATAAATCTTGCGGGCATCTTCCAGGGTATCAGGGTCAAAAGGCACTTCCAACAGGTTGTAAAACTCATCCATGACACTGTCAACTACTTTGCTTAAAATATCATCTTTTCCTTTAAAGTGACTGTAAACTGTTCCATAACCGACCCTGGCCTGCTGGCTGATCTTGGCAATAGTAGTTTTGGAGTAACCCTCATTAAGGAATACGTCCAAAGCGGTATCCAGGATTAACTTGCGTGTGATCCGACTGCGCAGGTATCGGCGCGGCCTTTTAAATGTTTTTTTAGCCACAGGTTGGCAACCTCCTTTATCTTGTTTGAATAGACACACTAATCATAACAACAGTATATCATTTTATTAAAATATTTGCAAAGCTTTATTTTAGATGTAAAAAGTTTTAATAAGCAGAAAAAATCTACTTTTGCATTTCAGCGCCTGATTTAGTAAGATTGAAAAGGTTAAAGTGGTAAGTATACTCTTATACAGCCTGCTTCATCAACCGGTGAAATGTGATTTAAATATCTGCTATCAGAGGTAGTGGTCATGGCCATCTATGCAATTGGAGATCTGCATTTATCCTCCACCTCGGAAAAACCGATGGACGTTTTTGGCCCCGGGTGGAAAGAACACACTGCTAAACTAAGCGCAAATTGGGATTCGCTAGTTAAAGACAGCGATCTGGTTATTGTTCCCGGGGATATTTCCTGGGCTCAGCGCCTGGATGAGGCCATCCCTGATCTGGAATGGGTTGCTGCCCGCAAAGGAACCAAGCTGTTGATTAAGGGCAACCATGATTACTGGTGGCCTACAATCAGCAAGCTTCGGGAGAAACTACCACCATCTGTGTTTGCGCTCCAGAATGATTATTTTGCCTGGGGCAATTGGGCTGTATGTGGCACCCGGGGCTGGATTTGCCCGGGAGAAGAAGGCTTCGACAATGACCAGGATCAAAAAATATATTTACGGGAAGTGCATCGTCTCCGCCTTTCTTTAGAGAGGGCAAGAGAAGATTCATTTGACTCAATTATTGCTGCCCTGCATTTTCCTCCTTTTACCCGCAGGGGGAGTAGCAGTGATTTTACCAGGGTGCTGGAAGAATACGGGGTAAAAATTTGTATTTATGGACATATACATGATAACGGCAGGGATTCTTTTTTCCAGGGAGAGAGAGGGGGAGTGCACTATCGTTTTGTTGCTGCCGACGGGATTGACTTTTCACCGGTATTATTAGAGCAGTAAAGGTTATGTTCTATTTTTCTCAAATTCTTTATTTGTGAGCAGGATTTATTCATAAAAACGAGAATCTTATAAGGAGATTTGTACTAAGGACTTTAGTCTTAGATCAGAACAGATAAGGAGGTTAAGATTTTGAGCAGTGAGGCCGAAGTTGCAGCCGTCAACCAGGACATTGATTTAAGCCCGGTCGATTCTATTCTGGAACCGTACCTGGGCAAAAAGGAAATGATCATCCCAATCATGCAGAAAGTGCAGGATCATTACGGTTACCTGCCGCGGCCGGCCATGGAATATGTGGCTCGCCGCATGAGGATTCCCCTGAGTCGTCTCTACGGAGTTACTACATTTTATGCCCAGTTTAAAATGAAGCCCCGTGGGCGTTATATCATCAGGGTTTGTAAAGGTACGGCCTGCCATATCCAGGGTAGTCCCAAGATTGCGGAGCGGATTGAAGAACTGCTGGATATTCCCAGCGGAGAAACCACCGACGATCTTAAGTTTACCCTTGAAGAAGTAGCCTGTATCGGGGCCTGTGCCCTGGCGCCGGTGATCATGATTAACGACAACCCGCACGGACGGTTGTCCCCGGACAAGATGAAAGAAATTCTGGACAGCTATGAATAATATGTAGGAGGTGGCGTTGTGGAAAGGTTTGTTGACCACTGCTGTGAAAAGTGTACCCATTCCAAAGATACGCCCTGTAAAGATTTTGTTGAATGCTGTGTTGAAGGGCCGATTTGCCATGACGACCAGTCATGTGCGGATAAACGGAAAAAGATTATTGAAAAAGTAGCCCTGGATGAAAAATTTGTGATCTGTTAATTAATATAGCCAGGGAGAGGGAGGTAATTAGGACAGTGTACGAAAAACACATTATGATTTGTGGCGCGACAGGCTGCCTCTCATCGGGTTCAAACCAGGTTGCGGAAGCATTAAACGAAGAACTCGAAAAACACGGGATCAAAGATAAATATCGCCTGGTAATGGGCGGTTGTCCCGGTTTTTGCGAGGTCGGGCCGATCATCGTGATATTCCCCGACGAGGTCTTTTACTGCCGCCTGAAACCGAAGGACATGGCTGAGCTGGTTGAAACCCATTTTGTAGGTGGAGAAATTGTAGAGCGCCTGCTTTACAAGGGACCGGATGTAGATGCCCCGGCCCGTTTTTATGACTCCATTCCCTTTTATTCAAAACAGAAATTTAATGTACTGCGGAACAGCGGGGTAATTGATCCGGAAAGCATCGATGAATATATTATGCGCGGCGGTTACCGGGCACTCAAGAGAGCCCTGGAAATGGAACCGCAGGCAATATGCGATGAAGTTAAGGATGCCGGCTTGCGGGGGCGCGGTGGCGCCGGTTTCCCGACCGGTGTGAAATGGGGCTTTACCAATAAAGCTCCCGGTCCCAAGAAATATATCGTCTGTAACGCTGACGAAGGCGACCCCGGGGCTTTTATGGACCGCAGTATTCTTGAAGGCGACCCCCATTCCCTGCTCGAAGGTATGTTAGTTGCCGGTAAAGCCTGCGGCGCCGACGAGGGTTATATTTACTGCCGGGCGGAATATCCGCTGGCGATCAAGAGGCTTAGAATAGCAATTGAACAGGCTGAAGAATATGGCCTGCTCGGTGAAAACATTCTTGGATACGATTTTAATTTTAAAATGAATATCAAGGAAGGAGCCGGAGCTTTTGTTTGCGGTGAAGAAACAGCCCTGCTGGCTTCAATTGAAGGAAAACGAGGGATGCCCAGGCCAAGGCCGCCTTTCCCCGCTCAGGTAGGGGTGTTTGGCAAACCGACCACTATTAACAACGTGGAAACCCTGGCCAATATCCCCCTGATTGTTAAAGAAGGCGGAGCCGAGGAGTTTGCCAAAGTAGGTACCGAGGGCAGCAAAGGGACCAAGGTATTTGCGTTGGCCGGCAAAGTTCGCAATACCGGGCTTTGTGAAGTGCCTATGGGTATTACCATTGAAGAAGTTATTTACGATGTTGGCGGTGGAATTAAAGCCGGCCGTGATTTCAAAGCGGTCCAGGCGGGCGGTCCTTCCGGCGGCTGTATTCCCAAGGATCTCCTCCACCTGCCTATTGATTATGACTCATTGACCAAGGCCGGCGCGATTATGGGATCAGGCGGTCTTGTGGTTATGGATGACCGGACCTGCATGGTCGACCTGGCCAAGTACTTCTTAAGTTTTACCCAGAAAGAATCATGCGGAAAGTGCACCCCCTGCCGGGAAGGCACCAAGCGGATGCTGGAAATTTTAGACCGGATTACCGAAGGTGAAGGCAAACCAGAAGATCTCGATACCCTGGACAGTTTGGCCCACAGCATTAAAGACAGCGCTCTCTGCGGGTTAGGCCAGACATGTCCTAACCCGGTTTTGAGCACAATCCGTTATTTCCGCGATGAATATGAAGAACACATTAACGAAGGCTTTTGTAATGCAGGTATTTGCAAGCCCCTGTTTATTTACCAGATCGATGCTGAGAGTTGCAATGGCTGTACTGCCTGCGCCAGGGCTTGTCCGGTTGATGCAATTAAAGGTGAGAAGAAAGAACCCCATGAAGTTATCCAGGAGCTCTGCACCCGCTGCGGCAGCTGTATCGATAAGTGCCGCCAGGATTGCATCATGATTACTCGTGTAGGGAGTGAAGCTGATGTCGGCAATTAAATTAACTATTGACGGACAAGAAATTGAAGTTGCCCCGGGAACAACGATCCTTGAAGCCGCAAGGCAGCTGGGCATTGAAATCCCCACTTTTTGTCACGATCCGGAACTGCCTCCTAACGGCGCCTGCCGTATTTGCGTAGTGGAAGTGGAAAAAGCGCGGGCCCTGGTTGCTTCCTGCGTGGCCCCGGCCGGCCCGGATATGGTGGTCCACACAAAATCGGAGAGAGTGATCAACGCCCGTAAGAACAACCTGAGCCTGATGTTGGCCAACCACCCCCTCGACTGCATAACCTGTGAAAAAACCGGTAGTTGCAAACTTCAGGATTACTGTTACGAATATGAAGTGGCTTCCAGTGAATTTGTAGGTGAGGTTAAAGATCTGCCCTATGATGACACCAACGAATTTTTCCTCAGAGATATGAACAAGTGCATTCTCTGCGGTATTTGTGTTGGCAAATGTCAGCAGGTCGTTGGTGCGGGAGCGATTGATTTTACCAAACGCGGTTTTGTCACCAATGTAAGCCCGGGATTTGAAGATCCAATCGAAGATTCTTCCTGTGTATTTTGTGGCATGTGCATTGACAATTGCCCGGTTGGAGCTTTAATCCCCAAGTATATTTTTGGAAAAGGCCGTCCCTGGCAGACGGAAGCTACCCGGGTGGTATGCCCGTACTGCAGCCTGGGCTGTAATATCAACCTTCATGTTAAAGATAACGAGGTTATCGGGGCCGCTCCGGTTGAAAACAGCCCGGTTAACCGGGATCACCTTTGTGTTAAAGGTAAATTCGGGTGGGATTTTGTCCACAGCCGTGACCGGGTTACCGCCCCGCTGGTTAAAACCAACGGTACCTTTGTTGAAGTAACCTGGGAAGAAGCCCTCGATTATATTGTTGACAATATCAGGGATATCCAGGGCCGTTACGGCGCTGATTCCCTGATGGGTTTAAGTTCACCAAAAGCAAGCAATGAGGATAATTACCTCTTTCAAAAGCTGATCCGTTCCCTGGGTACCAATAATGTAGACAGCTATACCCGTCACTGTCACGCATCTTCAGTAGACGGGATGATGGAAGCTTTCGGCAATGCTGCGACTACCAATACTATTGAAGAAGTCGCAGGCACCGATGCCGTGCTGGTGATTGGCGGCAATCCTGCTGAAAGCCACCCGGTGCTTGATTACCGGGTTCGTGAAGCGGCCCGGAACGGGGCATCCCTCATAGTAGCCAACCCGGATATGATCGGGCTGGTTGATGTTGCCGATTATGATTTGCCCTTGAAACCGGGCACCGAAGTGGCCCTGGTTAACGGCCTGGCCAATGTAATCATTAGCGAAGGCCTCCATGATGAAGCTTTTATCAAGGAACGCACAGAAGGTTTTGACCAGCTTAAGAAAGGCTTGGAGAAATATACCCCGCAATATGTTGCTGAGATTACCGGCCTCGATCAAGAAGATATCAAGGATGCTGCCAGAAGATATGCTTCCGCTGAAAAAGCGGCAATAGTTTCCGACGCGGCGGTATGCGAGCAAAGTGGGGGGGAAGGCCTGGTAAAAGCTTTAGCCAACCTGGCTATGCTGACCGGCAACGTTGGCAAAGAATCTGCAGGACTCTATGTTCCCTACGGGGAAAACAACCTGCAGGGCTCGGCTGATATGGGTATTTTGCCCAATGTTTTAACCGGTTACCAGCACCTCAAGGATAAGGAAGTCCGCGATAAGTTTTCTGAAGCCTGGGGTGTGAAGATTAGCGATAAACCGGGCCTCAACGCCTCCGAGTTTTTCGAAAATGATAAAGACACTGCTGTTAAAGCAATGTATATCATGGGCGAAAATCCGGTTGGCTGCGGAGAAGATCAGGAAAAGAAAGCTGAACTCCTCAAAAAACTGGACTTTCTGGTTGTTCAGGACATATTTATGACAGAAACAGCTTCGCTGGCCGATGTAGTTCTCCCGGCGGCTGCTTTTGCCGAAAAGCTCGGCACGTATACTAATTCTGAACGACGTGTCCAGCTCAGCCAGCCGGCTGTGGAGCCACCGGACGAAGTATTCCCTGATTGGGCTATTTTGGTCGAATTGGCTGAATGGCTTGGATTTGAGTGGGATTATGCCGGACCGGAAGATGTTTTTGCTGAAATTGCTTCGCTGAATCATGACTATAAGGGAATTGGTTACCGGCGGCTGTCTGAACAGGGACTGCAGTGGCCCTGTACCGATGAAAAAGATCAGGGAACCAAAGTCCTGCACCAGGACAGCTTCAGCCGTGGCAAAGGGTTGTTTTCAGCGGTTGAATATGATCCCGAACTCGCTGCAAAGCGGGAAGAACATGCAGCTGCTTGCTGCACATCCGGGTATCACAGCTGTCAGTGCTTGAGCGAATCGATGAGCAAACGCTCTGTGATCAGCGCTTTCAAAAATGGCTGCTGCGTGTAATGAATGGGTGAAAACTAAATAAATCAGGGACTGTTAGCGCCCTCGCATATAGCGGGGGCGCTTGTTTGTGCAGGAGAAAAGGCTTGTCCTGGCGAAAAAATAAAACAATCTTATTTCAGCTCAGCCTGCAACCCTAATCTATATTGATTAACGAATCCAGAAGGGCTATTTAAAATCAGCTTTAACTTGAAGGATGAGCCGGGAGGTGAAACCCATATGGACTCGGAAAACGCAATGCATAAAAAAATTCTCAGGATTCGACAGGGCAAAGCCTGGGAAATGGAAGATTTGCTTTCAGTTGAAGCTCCGGTAACCATATATTTAAACGGTAATGAACTGGTTACTCTCCTGTGCACCCCGGAAAAACTCAACCTCCTGGCCCTGGGTTTCCTGCGGTCTGAAGGGATTATTTCTGGTGCATCAGATATTAAAAATATTCATGTGCGGGAAGAGGAAGGCCTGGTGGAAGTTGAGTTGTTTAAAGAGGCCGGCCTCGCTGAGAAACTTTATGGAAAAAGAACTTTAACCTCCGGATGCGGCAAGGGAACGGTTTTTTTTAGTGCTCTTGATTCCCTGCGCAGCAGCCCCGTGGAAGGAAATTTAAAAATTAGTCCGAAAACGATCAGTTCCCTGGTGGATTCGCTTCAAAGCAGGGCCGAATTATTTAAAGCAACCGGGGGAGTCCACAGCGCCGGTCTGGCAGATGGAGAGAAGCTCCTGTTTTTTTGCGAAGATATAGGCCGCCATAATGCTATCGATAAAATTGTCGGGGAGTGCCTGCAGGAAGGGATATCCACGGAAGATAAAATTATAGTTTCCAGCGGGCGTTTAAGTTCGGAAATTTTGCTTAAAGCGGCCAAGCTTAAGATACAGCTGCTTATCTCGAGAGCGGCGCCGACCACCCTTTGCGTGGAGCTGGCGGATAACTTAAACATAACCCTGGTTGGTTTTGTCAGGGGTAAGCGTATGAATATTTACACTCATGCGTGGCGTATTACTTAGAATTGAAACCTGCCTGATCTTTATAATAAGCATTTTTATGGTTATAGTTTTACTCAGTCATTACAAGGCTTTGGATTAAACTGCCTGAAATATAAGCTATGCTTGCATGATTTCCCGTTTCAGGTTTGCCGAGG
>PUKR01000290.1 GCA_003552365.1 Syntrophomonadaceae bacterium | reverse complement strand
CGGACCTTGGCTTTGATGACGACCGCTTCCAGCTCCCGGCGCTCAACGAGCAATACCACATCGTGCATGTCGATCATGCGGCCGAGGGGATGCTGTTTAACCTGCCGGCCGTGAAGCTGGACGAGCAGCGCGAAGAGCGCAAGCGCACGCTGACCGAGCGCTGCCAGAAGGTGGCCGAACTGGTTGCAGACACTGGCGAGCCCGCCCTGGTGTGGTGCCACATGAACGCCGAAGGGGATCTTCTTGAGAAGATCATCCCCGGAGCCGTGCAGGTGTCGGGATCGGACAGCGACGAGCGCAAGGAAGAGAAGCTTCTGGCGTTCGCCTACGGGGATATCCGGGTACTGGTGACCAAGCCGAAGATCGGCGCGTGGGGACTCAACTTCCAGAGCTGCAACCACGTCGTCTACTTCCCGTCGCACAGCTACGAAGCCTACTACCAGGCCGTGCGCCGTTGCTGGCGCTTCGGGCAAAAGCGCGATGTGCACGTGGATATCGTTCTCACCGAGGGCGAGCGGCGCGTAATGGAGAACCTACAACAGAAGGCCAAGGCCGCAGACAAGATGTTCGAGCGCCTGGTCGGGGAGATGGGGAACGCGATGGAAATCAAGACAGACGCGATGCGCACGAAGACGGAGGAGGTGCCGCAATGGCTGTGAAAGAGCAAAAGATCACCGACAAGTACGCTATCTACAACGGCGACGCGATCGAGGTAATGGGGTCATTCCCGGATAACTGCATCCACTTTTCTATCTACTCGCCACCCTTCGCAACCGGCGACGGCGGGCTCTACAACTACAGCTCCGATGACCAGGATCTGTCGAACTGCGCGGACTACGAACAGTTCTTCGAGCACTACGGGTTCTGCCTGGCCGAGATTGCGCGCGTCACCCTGCCGGGCCGGCTGACGGCTGTCCATTGCACGGACATACCAAGCAGCAACAGCGGGAAGGACTACCTGGTTGACTTCCCTGGCGACATCATCCGGGCGCACGAGCGCCACGGCTTCCACTTGGTGGCCCGCCACACCATCTGGAAGGAGCCGCTGTGGGTGCGCAATCGCACCATGACAAAGAACCTAGCGCACAAAACGGTGGTCGATGATGCCGCTTACGCTGGTGTGGCTTCGGCGGATTACCTGTTGGTGTTCCGCCTCGATGGCGAGAACAAGGTCCCGATCAGCAACCCAGTAGGCCTGAGCCACTACGCCGGCGGTGAGCCCATGCCGAACGATGTGGCGGCCTACAAGGGCTGGACGGGCGACCAGAAGGCCAACCGGTACAGCCACTGGATTTGGAGGCACTACGCGTCGAGCGTGTGGGACGACATTCGCATGAGTCGAGTGCTCCCGTTCCGGGACTGCAAGGAGCCGGATGACGAGAAGCACGTCCACGCCCTGCAACTGGACGTGATCGAGCGGGCCGTCGCACTACGGAGCAACGAAGGGGAGAACGTCCTAACGCCATTCATGGGTGTTGGCTCCGAAGTCTACGGGGCGGTGCTCAACGGGCGCCGAGGTATCGGAATCGAGCTCAAGCCGAGCTACTACCGCCAAGCCGAGAAGAATGTCGAGGAGGCGTTGGCGGGGCGGATCGACAACAACGCGGAGCAGGAAGATATGTTCGCGGAGGCGGGATGACGACGCTGGAGATTGTTTTGGCCGGTGCCTTGGCGATGGTTTGGCTGTTGGGCGGACTTACCGTCGACAGGCTCCTGACTATCACCAGGCGCCGGGATGGCGGGGCCTTGCAATTCGTCGTCTGTGTTCTCGCATGGCCGTTGCTGCAGCTCTACGTGGAGATGCGCGGATGACCTGTCGCACCAACGCCAGCTACGCCCCGCTGGGCCGCTCCGGCTGGATCACGGTGTTCTGCCGCTGCCATCTGCGCCCGATCTACTACGCGGCCAACGGCGGCGAGGCGGCCGCGACGTTATTGGAGATGAGGGAGGCGGCATGAGCAAAGAGCGCACCAAGCTCGTCAACTCCGAGATCGCCTGCGAGGAAATGGTCGCGGAGGTCCGCCGGCTCTACCGCCAGCACCACTACGTCGAGTTCCACTGGAGCGAGGGGCGGCAAAGGACACTCACGCAGAACCGGGCGCTCCATTTGTGGTGCCGGTTGCTCGCGGAGCAATTGAACGACGCCGGGTTCGACATGAAGCGCGTTATCAAGCCCGAGGTGGACATCCCCTGGACCGGCCCGAGCGTGAAGGAATACCTGTGGCGCCCGGTGCAAGAGGCGCTACTGCAGAAGCAGTCCACGGCAGACGCTGACCGCACCGAGTACACCGAGGTTCACGAAGTGCTGTGCCGGCACCTGGGGCAGAAGCTGGGCATCCGGGCGCCGGAGTGGCCGCGTCGAGATAGGGAGGCTGCGTAATGATCCTCAAAGAACAACCCGTCCGCTCCCAGAAGCTGCGCCGCTCGGCTCAGGGGCACCCCTGCACCCTACGCATCCCCGGCGTATGCAACGGCAGCGCCGACACAAGCATCCTCGCGCACCCGCCAATCGCCAACGGTGGCATGGGCGGCAAGGCCAGCGATGAAGCCGGGGCCATCTGCTGCTCGGACTGCCATGACTGCATCGACGGGCGGACTGCGCCCTGGGGCATCACTGAGCAGGAGATCTACGAATGCTGGATCCGCGGCCACCAGGAGACGCTGACCTACTGGCGGCAGATGGGACTTATCGACATCAAGGGAGCCGCGTAATGGCAGCAACACGCAGCAAGCATCCCGAGCACGTCCGCGCTGAGGCAATCCGGCGCGTGCAGGCCGGCGAGTCCCGGCGACAGGTCGCAGACAGCATGGGCATTGACTGTCTTTTGGTCGCCCGCTGGACCCGCGTGCCGCAAGAAACGTCCCGCGAGG
>PUKR01000256.1 GCA_003552365.1 Syntrophomonadaceae bacterium | reverse complement strand
GACGTTCGGGCGGCCGCTCGTGCCGACGACGTAGCGGCCCTCGTCGATCTCCGCGACGCGCTCGTCGTCGGTAAAATCGAGGTCGTCCGGCGTCGTCGCCGACTCGTCGTCGTCACTCATGAGATACGGTAGCGCGCGCCAAAAGAAATGTGTTCCGGGGTGGTTATCGGTCGGTGCTTAGAGGCGGACCGCTTCGCCCTCGTTGTTGAAGAGGTCGGGTGCGCGGAGTTCGGTGGAGGTCGTCGCCGAGGACGGCGAGACGATCTCTAATGAGGACGTTTCACCCTCACCGAAGGCGTCACCTTCCTCACCGAATGGCTCGGTTTCGGGGTTGAAGATGATGGTGAACCTCTCGTCGTCGTTGAGGACAGCGTCGCCAGCGTCAACGAAGTCGCCGCTGGAATTCTGGACGGCGAAATGACCTTCAGTAATGAAGCTGGCATTCGCGTCGGGCTCATCGAATAGGTCCACTTCACCAGTCGTACCGTCTGGGTGAATCCCACTCTCGTTAAACACGAGGTTTTCCTGTCCGTTTGGCCCGACAGCTTGGATGGTCGTCGCACTCAAGTCGATCTGGTCGGAACCGGCCGCACCGGAGACGCCGACGCGGATCTCCTCCAGCGTTCCTTCATCCGCGTCACCGACGATACCGACCGTGCTGGTCACGTCGATGCGTTCGGAGACGAGGTCGGTACTCTCTTCACCTGTGGCTTCGGCCTGCGATTGCAGGAAGCCGGCGGTGTTGATCAGGACGCCGGCGGCGATCGCGGCCACAAGCACCATCGCGATGAAGACGATGAGGGTGCCAATACCCACCTGACCGCGGTCTTCGTTGTTAGTGATGAATTCGAACATTGTTAGAGTCTCACTGAAGTCTGATCACTGGTTAGCGTCGTCGGGACGCGGATCTCGCTGCTCGTCGTCGCGCCCGAGGCCGTCGTGAACGTCAGGGACAGCTGGTCGCCGGGCTGGAGACGGTTGTAGTCGATGTCGCTGTCCAGGGTAATGGTCAGCTCCGCGCGGTCGCTGCTGTCGATGAGCACCGCTTGATCGGTGCTTGCGGCGAACATATCGACGCTCGCGTTGCCCTCGTCACCGATGTTGAACGTTTCCTGTCCATCATCGCCGATGAGTTCGACGCTCGTCTCGTTTAAGTCGATGGTCCCCGCACCGGGTGCCTTCGCGAGCACGATGTCAAGCTCGTCCACCTCCTGGTCGGTGACATTGCCCGCCTGGCTCACGATCTGGAGTCGGTCGGACACCTGGCTCGTACTCTCTTCACCCGTCGCCTCTGCCTGCGTCTGCAGGAAGCCGGCGGTGTTGATCAGGACGCCGGCGGCGATCGCCGCCACCAGCACCATCGCGATGAACACGATGAGCGTCCCAATGCCCACCTGCCCTCTGTCTTCGGTTGTTGCGAATTCGAACATTGTTGGTTTGCACCCGCCATCCGTCCGCGGGTTCTATATCGAGGGAGGCTGGGGGTATTGATATATAGTTCGTCCAAATTACCCGATATGATATGAGATAATCAGGGCATAAAAGCACGATAGAAAATATAACTATACCGTCAGTATGGTATCGTGACGCGTCGCTCTTTGACGCGTGAAAACAAAGGAAAATCGTAATCGATCGCCGATACGCGAACCGTTACAGCCGGACCGCTTGGCCGTCCTCCTGGTAGAGGTCGGGCGAGCGGAGTTCCGTCGAGGTCGTCGCCGAGGACGGCGAGACGATCTCTAGCGACGAGGTGTCGCTCTCACCGAATGCGTCCTCTCCTTCACCCTCCCCGAACGGCGCAGTTTCGGGGTTGAGGACGATGGTGAAGCTATCGTCGTCGTTGAGGACCGCATCGCCTCCCTCAACGAAGTCGCCGCTGGAGTTTTGCACGGCGAAGCTATTGCTGGGGATGTCTGTCGCATCACCTTCATCGACCAGGCTTTCATTACCATCATCTGGCTCATTTTCATCCATAGGGATGGTACTGTTCGAGGTGAACACGAGGTTCTCCTGTCCGTTTGGTCCGACGGCTTGGATGGTCGTCTCACTCAAGTCGATCTGGTCAGCTCCAGCCGCTCCGGAGACGCCAACGCGGATTTCACTCAGGTTCCCAACGTCCGCGTCACCGACGATACCGACCGTGCTGGTCACGTCGATACGCTCGGAGACGAGGTCGGTACTCTCTTCACCCGTTGCCTCTGCCTGCGATTGCAGGAAGCCGGCGGTGTTGATCAGGACGCCGGCGGCGATCGCGGCCACAAGCACCATCGCGATGAAGACGATGAGGGTGCCGATACCCACCTGACCGCGGTCTTCGTTGTTAGTGATGAATTCGAACATTATTAGAGCCTCACTGAATCTTGATCCGCGGTAAGCGTCGTCGGGACGCGGATCTCAGTGGTCGTCGTTGCGCCCGATGCAGTGGTGAACGTCAGCGTCGCACTGTCGCCCGGTTCGAGGACCTCGTAGTCGATCGAATCTTCGCCGCCCTCACCGAGCACGAAATTAATCTCAGCACGGTCGCTGCTGTCGGTTAGGACGTGTTCACCGTCACCGGCGAACATATCGATCTCCGCATGCTCCTCTTCTTCAATGGTGAACGACTCTTGGCCGTTATCACCGATTATCTCGACGCTCGTTTGATTGAGGTCGATGCTATCGGCACCCGGTGCCTGTGCGACGATGACGTCGAGCTCGGTTACATTCTGATCCTCGACGTTGCCGGCCTGACTCACCACCTGCAGCCGGTCACTCACCTGTGATGTACTCTCCTCGCCCGTTGCCTCTGCCTGCGTTTGGAGGAAGCCGGCGGTGTTGATCAGGACACCGGCGGCGATCGCTGCCACCAGGACCATCGCAATGAATACGATGAGGG
>PUKR01000207.1 GCA_003552365.1 Syntrophomonadaceae bacterium | reverse complement strand
GCCAAAAGCCCTGGTAGCGGAAGACAGTGATCCCGGTGAGCTTAACCGCCTGTGGTTCAGGCGCCAGACCACCTTTTTTAACGGTGCTTCGAACATTTCTCAACAGGGCGGGCTTGCGGTTTTATCTAAAAGAGGCCTGGATGAATGCCGCTCTTTAATCGATTTTTACATGGAGAATGCACGGATCATCAGGGATGGACTGCAATCTGCAGGCCTTACTATTTACGGTGGTGTAAATGCCCCTTACCTTTGGTTAAAAGCACCGAATGGGTTATCATCATGGGGTTTCTTCGACAAGCTGCTTAATGAAACCGGTGTGGTTGGAACTCCCGGTTCCGGATTTGGGCCTTCCGGGGAAGGGTACTTTCGTTTAAGCGCTTTTGGCCACCGCCGTGATATAGAAAAAGCTGTGCAAAGCATCAAAACTAAGCTGGTATTATAGGCCGCCGCGAAAAATTAACTAAAATTAACTTGCCCGGGGTAACCCATTGCCGGACAAGCCGGTGCCATAAAAAAGTCGAATTTCAAAAAGACTTTTTCTAAGCGCTTTTTATACCTGCTTTTGCGGGATCGCTTGAAAGTATTCCTGTCAATTTTATTTAAGGTCTCAGGGTTAAGGGCCTGAAGGATAAACTGGCAGAAGGTTTCAGCCGGTGTGGTTTGCTATAAAAAAGTCCAGCAAAGCAAGCACTTCAGTATAGTTGAAGTTGGGGGCAGTTATGAGCAAGAAAATTGTTCCACTAACAAAAGATAAATTGGAAGAAATCGCCGGGCAATATCCCACTCCTTTTCATCTATATGATGAAAAAGCAATCAGGGAAAATGCCAGGGAGTTTTACCGCGCTTTTTCCTGGGTTGATGGTTTTATAAATCATTTTGCCGTAAAGGCCTGCCCTAATCCGGCAATACTGAAAATATTACAGGAAGAGGGAATGGGAGTAGACTGCAGCTCGCTGCCTGAGCTTTTGCTTTCGGAAAAGGTCGGTTTTAGCGGCGAAGAAATTATGTTTACTTCCAATGATACCCCTCCCGAAGAATTTGAGGAAGCCTCTAGGCTGGGAGCGATAATTAACTTAGATGATCTCAAGCATCTTGAAACCGTGCTAAAAAACGGCGGTATGCCCGAGATGATTTCTTTCCGCTACAACCCGGGAGATTTACGCAGCGGTAATGTTTTAATCGGCGATCCCCGGGAGGCCAAGTACGGGGTTCCACGGGACCAAATTATTGAGGCATACAGGCTTGCGAAAGATCAAGGAGCTCAAAGATTTGGTCTTCACACCATGGTTGCTTCCAATGAGCTAGAAGACGAATATTTTGTGGAAACAGCCCGAATGCTCTTTGAACTCGCGGTGCAAATTAAGCGGAAAACGGGAATAAAGGTGGAGATGATTAATATGGGCGGGGGGATTGGCATCCCCTATCACCCTGATCAGCAGGCCGTGGATTTAAATTACGTCTCCGGGGAGATGAAA
This sequence comes from Syntrophomonadaceae bacterium, assembly GCA_003552365.1. Classification (GTDB taxonomy): domain Bacteria; phylum Bacillota; class Dethiobacteria; order DTU022; family DTU022; genus B1SED10-74M. Next base: position 1,401 of record PUKR01000207.1, on the reverse strand, counting down.
AAGCTTTATGAGAAATATATTGCCGGTGAAGGGCTTGATCCGGTAAAAATAGTTTTTGAGTGCGGGCGAATGGTTACCGGACCTTATGGATACCTGGTCAGCAGGGTAAGGCATGTAACGAGGAAATATAAGGATTATGTGGGGCTTGATGCCTGTATGGCCGATCTGATGCGCCCGGCTATATACGGGGCTTATCACCACGTTTACGTGCCGGGTAAAGAGGATATAAGTAAGAATAAGGTATATGATTTAACCGGTTCCCTTTGTGAAAACAATGATAAATTTGCCATTGACCGAACGCTGCCCTTACTGGAACCCGGCGATCTGGTGGTGATCCACGATACAGGGGCGCACGGCTATGCTATGGGGTTTAATTATAACGGGAAGCTCCGTTCAGCTGAAGTTCTGCTTAAAGAAGGCGGTACTACAAGCTTAATCCGCCGGGCGGAAACTGTTGATGATTACTTCGCGACTCTCCGTTTTACGAATGCGCCGATTGATGTATAATGGAAAGTGGCATTGTAAAAACTGCTTTAAGCTAACCAACCGCTATTCTTAAGGAGCGTGATTTTTTATGATTAGGAGCGATATTCGAGCTTATGTCAACATCGGAGCCCTGGCAGTAGTATTGTTAATTAACTTTTTGGCAAATGCCATACCCTTTAACAATATGACCCAGGAGGAACTTTCTGCCGTCAACCCGGTATTAATTACCCCTGCCCCGTATGCTTTTTCTATATGGGGTTTGATTTATCTTGGCCTGATTGCTTTTATAGTTTACCAGGCCCTGCCTGATTACCGGGAAAATCCCATGGTAAAAGCGGTAGGCATACTTTTTGCTGTCAGCTCTCTATTTAATGTACTCTGGCTTTTTTTCTGGCATTACCAGCTTGTTGGTTGGTCCTTTATCATCATGCTTTTATTCCTTGCCACCCTGGTCGTAATTTACCTGCGCCTGGGAGCAGTGACAACTGAAAAAAGCATGTATGATCGTTTCCTGGTTAAGTTTCCCTTCAGCCTTTATTTAGGTTGGATTTCAGCGGCAACAATAGTTAATTTTAATGTCTGGCTTTATAGTATCGGTTGGCTGGGGACCGGTGCAGGAGGAGTGTTCTTTACTATCCTGATGATAATTATCGCTGTCCTGGTTGCCCTGGCTGTTTTTTACCTGCGCCAGGATTATGTTTATGCTGCCGTATTTATTTGGGCCCTGGTAGGTATAGGAGTGCGGCACGGTGCCGAACTCCCATTTCTAACTGTTGTATCCTGGATTGGCGCGGCAGCGATTCTATTCTTTCTCGGGTGGATCGCAGCCAAGAAAAGCGGCATATCGCTTGGGCAAAGTTAGGCACCCTTACCCGGAGAAAGGGTTAAGTTATAGAAATGTATGTGGGATCGTTT
>PUKR01000056.1 GCA_003552365.1 Syntrophomonadaceae bacterium | reverse complement strand
CCTACCCCTACCACAACGTGGGCTTCTTAAATGTCCGCTTTCCTGATAGTCATATGAGAAGCACTGCTTTTTTGGTTGCTCCGCATCTGGCCTTAACCAATGCTCACAACATTTATGCTTCTGAACTGGGCGGTTGGTTCGAAGAAATTAGTTTCTCTCCCGCCCAGTATGAAACAAACTACCCTGAAAAAGCCGAGCCATATTCTTCCCTGAACCCGCTTAACGCAGAAATTAGCGATAGATTTTTCACATACAAGGAAGAGAACGATCAAAGTCAAGCAGTAAAATACGATTATGCCGCACTTTTCTTTGAAGAATCTTTTAGCGGAATAACTACTTTTATGCCTCTTGAATTTAATTATATTCCAGATGAGATAAGCGTGATCGGTTATCCCGGAATTGTAAACGGTAAAGATACTTATGACATGTGGCGCTCAGAAGGTAAACTTATCGACAAGGACGATTACCTGCTCTATTATAACGCCTTTACAAGCGGAGGCAACAGCGGCAGCCCGGTAATCGTCTACAACTCCCAGGCCAATTCTTACCGGGTAGTTGCCATCCATACCTTTGCATCAATAAACATGATCAGTGGCGGGCCTCATTTAAACAATAAAAACAAGGCGATAATCGAAGATTGGTTCCTTAAAGCCCAGGAATTCGTAGAATGCCCCCTTGACTCAATCAGTTTAAGCAAAGAGAACCTTACCCTGGAACAGGGCGAAAGGAAGGCTTTGGTAGCCACCTACTCTCCGGAAGATGCTGCCGGGATAAACCTGACCTGGGAAAGCAGCAACCCCGGTATTGCTGAAGTAGATGCCAACGGGGTAGTAAAAGCAATCTCTCCCGGGGCAGCGGAAATAGTCGTTGCTCCAGAAAATAAATGCATTAAGGCCTCCTGTAACGTAACTGTAATCGCTTCCGACCCGGAACATCCGGGCAGCCCTGATGAAGACCAGGTGCTTTCCGGGGATGTGAACGGTGACGGAAAAATTGACGTCTTAGATGTAGTGCTTTTAGTCCAGCACGCTCTTGAATCAAGCAAACTTGACGATAATGCTTTATACAGGGCGGATGTAAACCGGGACGGTAGAGTTGACGTCCGGGATGCTTCCATCGTTATGCGTTATGCCCTGGGACTTATAGATTCTTTCTAGTCCAGCCAAATCCATAGTCGTTTTAAAGCAATGTTTCAGGAATATCATTTAGGTTTAAAGGATATTACCCATATACCGGCGAAATGAACCTCTGTAAGAATATCCAATAACCCGGTCCGATTTCCATTTAACTACTGGGCTATTAAGGAGAGTTATAATGTCCCCGGAAACAGATAAAGGCGGCAAAATCCTCCGCCAGGGCAGTGACGGGATCTGCACCATGGTGATGCCCGACGGCTCCGAATATGTTGGTGAAATTAAAAAGGGGATGGCCCATGGTAAGGGAACTTTTACCTTTACCGATGGACGGGTAATTAAGGGAACTTTTGAAAAGGGACGACCGCATGGGAAAAACATCGAGCTAAACTTTCCAGACGGGCGCAAATATATTGGTGATTACCGTAACGGTAAACGGGACGGCTACGGGACGATGCATTTCCCAGACGGCAAAAAACACGAAGGTGAGTGGAAAAACGATTTGCCCCACGGAAAGGGTCGTAAAATCCACCCCGACGGGACCGTAGAGGAAGGTGTCTGGGTTAAAGGTAAAAAAATGCCGGTGCGCAAAGCAGACAATGAAACAGTCAAGCATGAAGGAATGGGTAGACCTTTAATAGTCCTGCTATTGGTTCTTTTAATTATCGCCGGAATCTTACTTTTTATATACTCATAAACGCTTGTTGTAAAACCTGGAAGTAATTAAGAAGTGGAATTATCGGATTCTATAAATAGGGCAGTTTGAAGGAAAAATGATACGGGGGTTGGGCTGATGAACGAACAAGGTTATAAAAAGTGTCCTTTTTGCGGGGAACAAATTAAAGAGCTGGCCATCAAGTGCAAACACTGTCATGCTTTTATTGATCAACCGGAACATGAAAATAAACCGACTGAACCTCAGGGCAACCCGGACGAGCATGAACAGGACACAGAAAAGCGCCGCTCCGGGCCCGGGCATCCAGGTTACCATTACCAGGGCAAAGGGTTTTTCGCCTCCCTGTTTGACCTGTCAATGAGTGAAATGGTCACCCCAAAAATCATCCGGCTCCTTTATGTGATCGGATTACTGGCAATTGGGCTGGGAGCCCTGGGCGCTATATTCGGCGCTATATTCAGTGACATTTCTTCTTTCTTTGCAGCCCTGGTCGGAGTGCCTCTTGGAGCTCTAATAGCTGTTGTTTTTTTACGAGTTTACCTGGAACTTATAATCAATTTCTTCAATATTTACAAAGAGCTCAGGCAAATCAATAAAAACCTTCCGCGCTCTTGAACTAAGCCGGCATACATTTAATTGCAAACCAAACAGGTTTTATTCTTTCAAACTGGTTAAATAACGGGTACAAAAGTAAGGACTGGCAGTATTTTAAAACTTTCCAGCCCTTACTTTTGTACCCTTGAAACTTAAAAATTGAAGTAAACTGTTTAATGATTCGAAATATCCTTACCGCACTACAATCACAGTACAACCTTCTGCTTCCTTAACTACTGCATTGCTCACACTGCCAAGAAATACTTTTTTCAAGCCGCCCTTGCCTCTACTACCCGTCACAATAGTATCAAAGCCTTCCTCGCGGGCCAAGCTCACAATAGTGTGAGAAGGGTGACCTTCTTTAAGAAAGGTTTGCACTTTTATGTTCTTATCCTCGAAAATTTTAGAAGCTTCATTTATAATATTCTCTTTTTCTTCATTATGTTTAGCTATCTTTTTTTTAATCTCGTCCACTT
>PUKR01000129.1 GCA_003552365.1 Syntrophomonadaceae bacterium | reverse complement strand
TCCGATCTAGACCCAGAACTGCAGTCTAATCACGGTTCTGGAACCGTTATCACCACGACGTACTAATTCAATGAGCAACACAACATCAAGTGACCACTCAGACAGTCAGACCAACCGAATCACTGACTGTCTTGCTATCGGGAGTATTGTCAGTTCGAACAACCATATGGACTACACCGTCGAGATCTTCAATGAGACGGATCGAGAGCGGGTGCCTGGGCCTGCTGAATGTGGGTTTGGTCAACCCGTGTTCATTCATAAAACGATACAAGACACTGAGCACGTCATCATGGGCGTTATTTACGATACACACCTCGTTGATCCTGATCAAGGGCGCTCCGGACCACGACTCGCACAGGGCGATCAAAAACAGTTCACTCCCGGGTACGTCGAAGAACGAACGAAATTAGCTGGCGTTGCACTTCTCGGTACTGCAGAGGTCACCGACAGGGGGTGTATCGAGAATCCAAGTCATCAAATGCCGCGATGGACACTCGATGTCGAGGATGTCGTCGAACGGTGTCCGGATGGCGTCACACGTGCGTTCCATACTGGATCCGATGGTGGTATTTTGATCGCCTACATGGAACGATTGCTCGACCTCGCTGGGCCACTCGGTGCGGAAGTCATGTTGGTGTTGCTCGAGCAACTGCGTGAATCGTTCCCTGTTGACGAACACCAGCGAGTACTAGACGTTATCGAGAAAGACGTTCGCTGGCAGTCGTCTGTCGACCGCGGGGTGATGCGATGAGTTCTACTAGACCCTCCTCAGAGTCAACAGACGGTGGTAAACTCGTCGGCACTGTCGCTGGTCCGGGAGACGGACCTAACGAATTTTTCATTGTCACCCCAGACGAGCAGGCGGTGAAGACTGGCGAGTTCATTACCTATTCAGTCACTGTCGAGGGCAAGCCGCAGGACGTGATCGCCCGAGTGACGAACCGAGAGCAAGCCCGTGGCCTCCCCGAGACCTTTATGGCCGACCCGAATATTGCTCCCGAAACAGTTGCTGGGACCCTTGGCGTCCCCACCGAGGATATTGATCTGTACCGTCTCGAAGCCACCGTGATTGGTTTCTACGACACCCAAATGCAGACGTTTGCCAACCCTCGGCAATTGCCACAGCCAGGCACACGACTCCGCACGGCTCCAGATGAGATGTTGGAGGCCGTACTCCCGAATCTAGGTGTTGGCGAAGCTGACGCTCGAACAACGAGTGGTGAGGTGGATCTCAGTTCTGTTGACGTACCTGAGCGTGACGGACTCGCCCATATGGGATGGCTCCTCAACCGCGAAACCGGGGCAGTCGACATCCACGTGCCGATTGACGAGTTCGCAGCAACGCATTTGGCTATCCTTGCATCCACCGGGTCCGGGAAGTCCTACACTGCTGGTGTGTTGATGGAAGAGATGATGATGCCGGATGTCCGGGCATCACTCCTCGTCTTTGATCCTCACGGTGAGTACGATACGCTCGCAGAGATGCGGGGCGAAGAAATATTCGAAGGCGAGTCTGGCTATCAACCAGAGGTTGAGTACTTCGATCCCGATAGTCTGCAGATTCGTATTTCAGAACTCTCTATCGGCGACGTGATGTCCATCCTCGACAACCCCAGCGACCGGATGCAGGAGCGACTTGACGGTGGCTGGCGTGCGATGCAGCAACGAGAATCTCGAACGTGGGGCGTCGACGAGTTGTTAGTAGAGATGTACCAGCAGTACGGTGAGGACGATTCGAGTGTGGGTGCCTTAGAATGGCGGCTGCGACGCTCAATTCAGCGTAACGATTTGTTCACAACGGACGTGAACGTCCCCCTCGAGGATCTCGTTGCGCCTGGTCGGTGTACGGTCCTCCAGATGGATACGCTGAGTCGACGTGATCAACAGATGATCGCGACGGTCCTTCTCCGACGTCTGTATCAGGCTCGTCTGGCTGCCGTCCGTGGTCGGGGAGACGATCCAAACTACGACGGAGAGATAATCGATTTCCCACTGTTTTCGCTGTTCGAGGAGGGCCATCGGTTTGCGCCAGCCACAGGAGAGGCACCATCATTGTCGATTATGCGGACGATCACATCAGAAGGTCGGAAGTTCGGGTTCGGACTTGGCATCATCAGTCAACGACCATCGAAGATCGACCAAGATGTCCTCTCACAGTGCGGGACACAGGTCACAATGAAGATCCAGAACCCTACCGATCAGGATGCGATCAAAAATAGCGTTGAGGCCGCCGGTGAGGATGTACTTCGTGAGCTCCCCGGACTCACACCAGGCCAAGCAGTCGTGTCTGGGGATTCCATGAACACCCCCGTACTGATCCAAGTTCGAAGACGTCACACCCAGCACGGGGCAGGAAGTATCCCTGCAACACAGGAGTGGCGAACTGCCCATCAGCGACGTCAGGAGCAGTCGACTCGATCCGAAGGTGCTGATATGGGTGGTGGTAAGTCAAGTGGTGAGCAGAATTTATTGGGCGAAGACTAACACACTCATATAATCTCTCCCTTCTGAATATGTCCTGAAACGAGTCTGCAATTCACCTATATCATAAGGGTCTCGTATCCACAATAGTCGGTACTTCCCGAACAGTACTTCCTGAGATGTGCTGAGTTACGCTCCTTTGGATCAAACGCTGCGCATTGCTCTGTGAGGAGCGAATGATGTTCACACACCAAGAGAACCAAGCGGAGAGAACTCACATAGCCGTCCGACAAGAGTGCTGTAGCTCAGGAAACACTTACCCGAGACCGCGGGCTGACGTGTCACCCTTGCCTACTGTGACTTTCAGCTACTGCTAAGACTTGACCAACAATCTTCTATCCAAGAGCGAACAAACTATTTTTTCACCCGAAACCATCACTATCTAGTGATTCACCAGAACGG
>PUKR01000177.1 GCA_003552365.1 Syntrophomonadaceae bacterium | reverse complement strand
CCGCTACAATCCAGTCTTAGACAATTTTTGCCTGCCAGGGCATGCTGTATTTTAGGCTGGTTTCCGTCTCATCGCGGGCAATAACTGTGAATATAGCAGCCGCATTGCCTGCAATATCCCCCGTCAAAAATACAGGATGACTAGGCAGTAAAGACAACCTGATTAATTGTCCTGCAAAACACTGATTCCGGGAAGCTCTTTTCCTTCCCAAAATTCAAGGGTCGCTCCTCCTCCCGTGGAGATAAACCCTATCTTAGAGGCCAAACCCTGGGCTTCCAGAGCAGCAACCAGGTCGCCTCCTCCCACGATTGAGTGAGATCGACATTGAGCAATAATCCGCGCCAGTTGTTCAGTCCCATGGTTAAAAGGCGGAGTTTCATAAACTCCCATAGGACCATTCCATACTATCATCGATGATCGCTCAACATAAGTGGAAAAGTTGTTAACGGTTTCAGGACCTATATCAAAAACTTTCCAGGCGCCCCTGATTTCATCGGGATAAACCACCCTTTCAGGGCTTCCCGCTTTTAATTCTTCCGCCACTACCAGGTCTAGAGGTAAAACCAACCTGCACCGGCTATTTTCACTTTCTTGCATTATGCTTTTTGCTTCATCCAGCAGATCTTTTTCGAGCAGAGAATCTCCAAGGTTATAGCCTCTGGCAGCTAGAAAAGTATTGGCCATCCCGCCACCGATAAGAAGATAATCCGCCAGCTGCAGGAAACGATAAATAACCTTGATTTTATCGGAAACTTTAGCCCCACCGAGGATCGCTGTAAAGGGGCGGGCCGGGCTTTCCAGGCAGCGGGAAAGTTCTTCTATTTCCTTTTTCATGAGCAGCCCGGCTACCGCGGGGATATAATCAGTAATCCCGGCGGTAGAAGCATGAGCCCGGTGGGCAGTTCCAAAGGCATCGTTGACAAAGATATCTACCGGTTCAGCCAACTTTTTTGCAAAAGAAGGATCATTTTTCTCTTCTCCTTCTTCAAAACGCAGGTTTTCGAGCAGGATTACATCTCCATTTTTCATAGAAGCTGCCGCTTCGTCGACTGACGGGCCCACTACCTGGTCGATTTTTGTCACAGGATCGCCCAGCAGTTCACCCAGCCGGGTTGCTACCGGATCCATCTTTAAATCCGGAACCGGTTTTCCTTTTGGTCTTCCCAGGTGCGAGGCTAGAATAACTTGGGCTCCCTGGCTGGTCAGCGCTTTAATAGTTGGCAGGGCCGCTCTTATCCGGGCATCATCACGGACTTTTCCCTGGTCCAGCGGCACATTAAAATCAACACGCACCAGCACCTTTTTACCCTTGACATCTATATCTTCTATACTTTTTTTCCGGATCAGATGATCACCACCCTTTGTTTAAGAACGGCGTCGCTTAAACGACGGAGGAATTGACATCTCTTCCCTGTACTTGGCGATCGTTCTCCTGGAAATTTTAATTCCTCTTTCCTGCAATAATTCGGCCAACCTTTTGTCGCTGAGCGGCTTTTGCTGATCTTCAGCTTCAACCAGTTCACTGATATGGCTTTTTATGCTGGGAGAAGAATGATCGGAACCCCTGGTCCCGCTTAATCCGCTGGAGAAGAAAAATTTCAGGGGGAACAACCCACGCGGGGTTTGAATATATTTATTGGCGGCAGCCCTGCTAACGGTTGATTCGTGAACTCCCACTTTAAGGGCCACTTCTTTTAAGGTAAGCGGTTTCAATTCTTTGATGCCGTAATCCAAAAATGGTTTTTGAATATCAACTATTTGCTGGGAAACTTTATGTAAAGTAATCCTTCTCTGTTCGATACTGCGGATCAACCAGTAGGCCTTTTCCACTTTATTTTTTATAAAGGCCGATAATTCTTCGTCGGCCAGCCCGCTTTTAAGCATTTTGTGGTAATAGGGGCTAATAGTGAGTTGGGGGATATTAAGTTCGTTGTTCATTACCACGTAATGATCCTCTACCTTTTGCACAATCACATCGGGAACGATATAGCGGGTTTCTTCCCCTTCACCAAAAACACTGCCGGGTTTTGGGTTAAGGGTGCGAATAAACTCTATCGCTTCACTGACTGCCTCTTCTTCACAATCCAGGCAGGAGGCAATATAACTGTACCTTTCATCGGCGGCAGCCGGCAGGTAATTTTTTACAATTTGCAATGCCAGCTCCGGGGGGTTCTCCATCTTTTTTAATTGAAGCAAAAGGCATTCCTGTAAATTACGGCAACCTACCCCGGTCGGCTCAAGTCTTTGGATAACCTTAAGCGCTTCTTCCAGCTCTCTGACCTTAGCCCCCAAAGCAGGGGCAAGTTCCTCAAGTTCCCCCTGCAAATATCCGTTATGGTCCAGGTTGCCAACCAGGTAAGCTGCAACACCATACTGCCGGGGGGTTAGGGGAAGCAAACGAAGCTGGCCCAGCAAGTCCTCAAGCATGGTGTTCTCAGATACCCTGGAACAGTTTTCTATCTGGGGCTGACTTTCGGTTTCCGTAACCGGTTTCGCGCGACCATCGTAATGTTCATACCCGGTATCAATACCCGCATCCCTAAAGTACTCATCCCAGGAAAATTCTTCATCGCTCTTTTCTGCATTTATTTCAGGCTCCTGCGATTCACCTTCCACTTTTTCCTCTTCCCTCGGTTCTTGAACTTCAAGGACTGGATTATTAACCAGCTCTTCCTGGATGTGATCTTCAATTTCCAGGGCTGAATACTGCAGAAGGGTAATAGCCAGTTTCAATTCCGGGGTAATGATTAATTTTTGAGTCTGTTCTAAATGCAGGTTATAATCAAGCTTCACAATTAACTCTCCCTGTCCAAAAGAGTATAATACAGGCCATAGGGCCTGTAATATCATGTTTCCTTGATCCTTGTAGATGTAACTTTAAGTTACTAAAAGTTTT
>PUKR01000079.1 GCA_003552365.1 Syntrophomonadaceae bacterium | reverse complement strand
ATATATCATAAACCCTATCCTCCGCCGCTGTAAGCGTTTCTTGCAACGCGTAATTGTCTGTATCGTGAATGTAAACGTTTTCGTCACCATCACCATAGGCGATATAATCGCCATCTGGGCTGTAGGATACGGACCAAACGTCCTCCTCCGCCTCTGTTAGCGTTTCTTGCAGTGGCATATCAAGACCGTGAACCGTAGGGATGGTTAAAGCCGTGAAAATAAATGCGAGTGCAATAACTAATTTTTTCATATTTTACCTCCTTACATTTATTATATTATATGATTTTACTTTTTTCAATTATTGAACTGATATGAAAAAGGGCGGAGCCAATCGCCCCGCCCCTTAAGGGGTGTTTTAGTTTCTTGTTGACGTATAAACCAATCCCACAACGCCACTAATCAAGATGATGACATATAGGATAGGTACAAGATCAACTAAGGCAGCCATTGTCCCATCAAGCGCTGGCTCCTCTCCACCGGTTAAGTCATCAACAAAATCACTGACTACGGGGAGTAGTGCAAGACCGATTACAATCGCAATCATACCATGCAAAAGTTTATTTACCATCCAAATCCCTCCTTATGAAATTATCGTGGTTCGCTTATCGGGTTGACGTGTAAACAAATCCAACAACGCCACTAATAAGCACGATGACGTATAGGATAGGTATAAGGTCAACCAAAGAACCGGCTGCACTTTCCTCAAGCGCGCCGCCGCTCTCGGTCAACTCGGTTGCAAAGTCGTTGACTACGGGGAGTAGTGCAAGCCCTACAACAATCGCAATCATACCTTGCAATAGTTTATTAACCATCCAAATCCCTCCTTTATAATCTTATTATAATTGAAAATACCTTGATTGTCAAACTATTATTCATTTTTTTAGCGGTTCACTCTTATCGTAATGGATGCGGTTGGTGGTATCAAACACTCCAAAGACGGCGGGACCATAAAACCATCCCGTTTTGATTATACTCCCGAAGTAAGATTGGCTTTGGTCTTTCTGGTCATAAATCTTATAGTTGAACCAGATATTCTCATCGCTATATCGGTTTTCTGCTTTCATAACAATCACAAAATCGGCATCCTCACGGATAGCAATATCAACGTCTCTATATCGCTGGCTAATCAAAAAGATTTTGCTTTGCATTTTACGCAGTTGGCTAATCAGTTTTATCAGTTGGTTATTCCCTTTGCTCATCGCGCGGCGGGCGTTCGCGGCAACCTTACCCTCATCGATCACTACAATAGCGTTGAGCAATTCATCGGGTAACTCCGCCATTTCTGCGATGGACATTTCTGTGTGGGGGAAATTAACGGGATAATTGATAACTACGTTGCGACCCTCGTCCGCCTCAAGCATCGCAAGATAGGTTGCGAAAGAGGTTTTACCACTCCCTCGGTCGCCGATAAAATAATATAATCCGTGCATCCAATCCCCCCTTAAAGGCCTAAAACTTTACGCAAGTAACCTTGGTCCTCGTTTTCCTCCGGTTCAATGTTTTGCATCATTTGTACATATTCTTTACGACCTTTGCGATCTTTGCTGACAGAATACTTGAGGATCCAATCCGCGAATTGTTTAGAAACTTGCGAGCCGGTTTTATTTTCTATAATCTTTAGTCGGGCCAGCAAAAACGTCATGCGCTTGCTAATATCGCCTTTGTGATATATGTTTTTGTTATTAAATAACTCATCCATGGTTTTTTCCCAAACGTCATCACGCTTGGATTGCTGCGGCGCTTGTTCAGCGTTAGAAAATAGCGCATCCGTTGGTCCCATTTGTTTTGTCCGGTTGTCTCCCATTATTCAACCCCTCCTCGGTTCATAATTTCTTGTAGCATCTGTTCAATACCCTCTAGGCTTGTCATCATTAAATACCCTAAAACCACAAAACCGAGTAGCATCGCGCCGCCTAAAATCAATAACTCTTTGGGCGCACTTTCGTCATCCATCTCATCCACAATTTGTTGAATGATTTTGCTGTCGGTAATGCTTTTAAAATCCTCTGCGGTAAGTTTATCCGTTTTAGGGACGTCAAATATATTCACGGGCGTTACCTTGTTATCCGCAAAAATATATGTGGGGATGCCCTTTTGATAATGATAGGCGTCTTGGGTCAATGTGTATTTTTTATTGTCGATTGTAACCGTGTTGTCTTTGGCGGGGATGACATAATACTCACCGATGCGGCGGTCATTCCCAAATATATAAACCCGTACAATACGGCGCTTGTTAAATAAAACTTTAAAGCGTTGGCCAAGTGTCATTTTTTACCGCCTCCAAGAAATGTGAATATAAATAAGATGGTTGCAGATGCGATCATCGAAAGTAAAATCAATGTGTTGTCGGCAAATGAAAACCCTAAAAATAACAATAAGGCCGCTGCCCCTAAATAAAATAGTCCGGTCTGCGTTTTATAACCAAAGAACATGAACCCTATTGCCAATACGGCTAACGGTAACGCAAGGTCTGTTGCTGTTGCAAGCAAATAAAATTGCATAATAATCCTCCTCTAATTTATTAGTTTATTTTTAATTGCTATAAATAACCACTCTAAAAGCACAATTGGCATAAGTGGGGTGTACACCACATTAAGAGCAAAACGCTCATAGGTCATCAATTCTGGGGGTGCTGGCATATCTTGTTTGCTATACGCCTTTTGTCGTGCTTTGCTTTGACCCCATTCCCGTTGAACCCGGCGGTAATATAAATGTAACATGAAATCCTCCCTCCTTTATAGACTAATTATATACCATGGAGGTAATTATTTCAAGAGGACTTGACACGTTTACCCTTATAGACTATAATTACAGTTGTTAGGACAAAACCTAACACACCCCATTACCCGCTCCTATAATTCCATCGGTTGAAAGATTTTTGTTATATCCATTCTTTTT
>PUKR01000049.1 GCA_003552365.1 Syntrophomonadaceae bacterium | reverse complement strand
TTTTTGAACAATTATCTTAGAGCCCTCTCGTTTTTAACGGTAGCTCCCCTGCCTTTTGTCCGTTTTGGCTCAGGTGGGAAAGAGTTGGCTGATTCGGCATCGTTTTTCCCCCTGGCCGGTGCTACCCTGGGCTTATTTTTAGCCCTTCCCGCCCTGTTTTTAAGTTTTGTTCTCCCACCCTTTCCGGTGGCGGCACTCGTGCTCATATTAAATTTATTTTTTACCCGCGGGTTGCACTTCGACGGGTTGGCCGACACTGCAGACGGTTTGATTGGGACTACCAGCCGGGAAAAAGCCTTAAAGGCGATGGAAGACAGTTCTATCGGGGTAATGGGGGCAGCAGCACTTTTCTTTGTTTACCTGCTTAAATTTGCGGTTTTAGCCGAACTTGACCCTTCCGGGTATCTTTTGGTGGGAGCCCTGCTCTTCATGCCTTTAGCCGGCAGGTGGGCTATTGTTTACGGCGGAGCCTGGTTTGCCCCCGCCCGTAACCGGGGATTGGGTGACCTGTTTCTGCGCGGATTACACTGGCCGGTTTTATTGAAGGCCTCCCTGGGGGCTTTAATCCTGATTGCCCTGCTCGGCTGGTGGTTGCCGCAGTTATTGTTTCCTGTTCTTGGCGGTTGCCTGGCAGCTTTGTTGAGCGCTCACCTCCTGGCATTTTATGCCTCAAAACGGTTGGGCGGGCTTACCGGCGATATCTTGGGCGCTTCCTGTGAACTGGGAGAAACGTTCTTTTTAATCGGTTTTTACCTGGTTGTCAGCTTCACTGTTCCTGCAGATGTAATTTCAAAGGTGGTGAATACCCTTGCCCAGGGCTTTTGACGATGAAACGGGCGGTCACGGCGGAGATCTTGACCGGGCAGCTCAAAGATGGGGTAAAAGTGAGCAAGAACTGCTTGACTTCAGCAGTAATGTAAATCCCTTAGGGCCACCTCCCGGGTTGTTGGATCATTTAAGCGAGGTTTTGCCCGAAATAGTAAATTATCCTACCCCGCAGGCTCGCTTGCTGCGCAAAGAACTGGCCCGCTTTTTAAACCTCTCCCGGGAGAGGCTGCTTCTCGGCAACGGCGCCAATGAGTTAATTCACCTTTTGCTGTTATGGCGCAGGCCGGGGCGGGTATGGATACCGGCTCCAACGTTTTCCGAATATGAAAGGGCTGCAGTTTTAGCCGGTGCAGTGGTTGAAAGATATGCCCTGCTTCCGGAAAAGGATTTAGATATAAGCCGGTTTGAGGACAACCTTAGAAGCGGGGATTTGGCAGTGCTTTGTAACCCCAATAACCCCACCGGTGTTTTTTACCCCCGCAGTGATCTAATCAAGCTGGTTGAAAAAGCCACCGAACATGGGGCAGATGTTATGGTCGACGAAAGTTTTATTCCACTAACGGGAAAACCGGGGGAAAGTTTGCGGGATTTACACAGAGACAATTTATGGATAGCTCTTTCATTGACCAAGCTCTGGTGTCTTCCCGGGCTGCGCCTGGGGTGCATGATCGGCCCGGAGGATAAAGTGCGGGAACTTACCCGCTGGGGCGACCCGTGGCGGGTAAATGTAATGGCCCAAAAGGCCGGACTTTTTTGCCTGTCTCAAAAGGACTACCTAAAAGAGTCCCTGGTTTTGATTGAAACAGAGCGTCAATATTTAAGTGAAAAGTTTAAGGCTACCGGCTGTTTTCAAGTTTACGAGGGTGCGGCCAATTACCTGCTGGTTAAGGGGACAATTTCCGGTTTTGAAGTTGCTGAATTCCAGGATTGCCTGGCCGGGGAAGGAGTTTTTATTCGCAGGGCCGATAATTTCTACGGGCTCGACCAACGCTATTTCAGGGTTGCGGTGAGAAGCCGCAAAGAAAACAAGGTATTAATGCAGGCTGTAGGAAAGTACCTGGAATCAAAAGAAAGCACCGGCAACAGCGATAGCGGATATGACAGGAAAGATATAAACCGTGAAACTTTTGGGGGTGATAAGCAGTGAAAGGGAAGTTAATGATCCAGGGCACTGCTTCTTCGGTGGGGAAGAGTTTGCTTTGTGCCGCCCTTTGCAGGATCCTGAAACAGGATGGTTACCGGGCTGTCCCTTTTAAATCGCAGAACATGGCCCTTAACTCTTTTGTTACCCGGGAAGGTTTGGAAATGGGGCGGGCCCAGGTAATGCAGGCTGAAGCAGCCGGCATTGAACCGCAGGTGGACATGAACCCGGTACTGCTAAAGCCAACTTCCGATCAGGGTTCCCAGGTAATTGTCCGGGGGCGCCCGGTGTGGAACATGGAAGCCATGGACTACATCAAGTGGAAAGAACAGCTGCTGCCGGTAATCGATGAAGCTTTTGCCAAACTGGCAGGCGAACATGATGTAGTTTTAATTGAAGGAGCCGGCAGCCCGGCTGAAATTAATTTAAAAGAAAAAGACCTGGTTAACATGGGTCTGGCTACCCGCCTGCAGGCTCCGGTGCTGCTGGCCGGTGATATTGATCGGGGCGGGGTATTTGCTTCTCTTTACGGAACCATTGCCCTGCTTGAACCTGCCGAACGGGAACTGATCAAGGGAGTGGTGATTAATAAGTTTCGTGGGGATAAAAAGGTCCTGGCTCCGGGGTTAAGGCAGCTTGAAGAGCTAATCGAAAGACCGGTTCTAGGGGTGGTCCCTTTCCTGCATTTAAACTTGGATGATGAAGACAGCGTTACAGAGAGGTTTAACACCTGCAGTTTTGGTTCGGGGTTAAATGTCCAGGTTCTTTTACTGCCCCGGATTTCAAACTTTACCGATTTTAACCCCCTGGAACTTTACGACGATCTTAACTTAAGCTATATCAGGAAACCTGAAGAAATGGGTAATCCGGATATTTTGATTATTCCCGGTTCGAAAAATACAATTGAAGATTTAATCTACCTGAAGAGGGAAGG
>PUKR01000245.1 GCA_003552365.1 Syntrophomonadaceae bacterium | reverse complement strand
TTGCAGTGACGTGTCTCAGGCGTTTAGCCCAGTGTCGACTGGTACACGTGTGAAGCCCAACGTCTGAAAGTCTCTATCGAACCCCAGAACGTGATCAATATCGCGTTCTGCAGCCAGTACAGCCGTCGTGTGATCTACGAATGAAATCGTTTGATCGTCGTATTGCTCGAATTGATCTAGTGCTGTATCGAAGGTAATTCGATCTATAATTAGGTGGTTGAAGCTCTCGCTACTACGAATTTCAGTGACTGCCCGAAGTGCTTCGTCGTGAGTACTCTTCCGGAGGAGTAGCGTTGCGAGTTCAGAAAGTACCGCTTGCGTGGTGAACAGTGGACCAAACGGAAGATCTCCATCTACAATACTATCGAGTGTTTCACGCGCACGCGTGTGCTGCTCCGCAGGCTCGTAATAATACGCGAAGAACATCCCCGTATCCACGATAGCTGGAGATCTCTGGACAGCACTATCCATTGATTTCGCCATACAGCACGTCGTCGATATCGGCTTCACTCACAGTCTCATCACCGGTTATTGGGTCTGTTCCCCAGACGGGATCTTCCGGATTGATATCTGTGACATCGCCCGCCGGTTGAAGCCAGTAGATATTCCGTCCAGCTGTCTTCCGTTTACCGAGCATCCCCCGACCATGAAACTCATTCAATTTCCGGCGAGCAGCTTCTGCCGTCACGCCGAGCTCCGATGCAATATCAGCACTGGTCACAGCTGGGCCAGCGACAGTACTGAAAACCTGCCGCACACGGTCAATTGTGACCGTTTCAGCGTACTGCCCGGAATCAGTTCGTTCTCGGCTCATAACTAAGGGTATTTCCTCTATACGTATAACCGTAGTGGACACGGCCACGTTGTATACCCAACTTGGACATGTGACTGTTTGCGGAGGATGCCTGAATGACGGTCAAAGTGGTTGGCACCATATCCTTCTCACTATCGACGCAAGACCAGTGCCTATCCATACACGTCGCGTTCCAACTTCCGTGTTGTCCTCACAGGTTTCTCAGCCGTATATTCTATGTTGCTATACTATTCATAATCGTATCCCCACTCCCTAAGTTGATCTGAGACCTCGTCGAGATGGGTCAGTCCTATAAGAAGTGCTGCCTCCCGCAGATCCGCTTTTTTTATATTTTCGTCGAGGATCCGTTGAACCTCAGACATTCCCTCTCTTTCTCGGTCGATAGTCGATTCCTGGAGGTGAAGCTGAACTGTCTTTTGACGGCCATCGGTGATACTGTTGCGGCCGTGAATCCATGGCAGACGAGGCTGTGATGTACTTGCAGAGACATTTGTTGTTTGATCTTTTGCTTCGGTCACGGGTTCATTCTCAATACTATCCGTAGTGTGAGTATCCTTGGATTCTTCCTCGTCATCATCGTCCCAACCAACAGCACCGTCTTTGAACCCTGTCATTGTTTTACCTCTGCCTCGTTGATCTCGCCTGGCTTAGGTGGGTTTGGAGCTTCAATACCAGCTGATTCTTCGAGGTGTCGAGCAATCTTATCGAATTGAGCTAATGTGTCTATTTCGTAGTCACGTCGTTGAGCTCGGTGATCACGAACATAGCGGAAGGCAGAACACTGCTGTTTCCAGCAGCCCTCCATTAGGGCTGCACGTTCTCCAATTACTTCTGGGATGGAAAACGGTACGTTTTCAATCATCTCTCGCTGGTCAATCGTGTCTTTGTAACCCAGTGGTACAGCTCCAAGCACACCAACATCAATGTTAAGTTCATCTGCAAAGTTGGTCGCCATCTGTTCTAATCCATCAATTGACGCCTGTCCCTTCCATGATGGCTCGACCGGAATTAGGAGGTTTCGCGTCGCATAGATTGCGTTGTACAGATGATCCGACTCAGTCGCAGGTGGGTCACATATTAGGACATCATATCTTTCTGGAACATCGGCCTCGTCGAGAACACGGCGCAACTGTGCGTAGATGTTGTAGCTATCGCCCAAATCTGTGGCCTTTTGTTGCTCTCGATTAAGATGGTCTGAGAGGTCTGCGAGAGTATTGTGTTCGGGAATAATATCGATCCCTTCGACGCTTCGGATGAGGTCGTCAAATGGACCTCCGGGACTCTTGACTAAGTGTCGAACAAGGCTATCGGCCTTACTGTTTGTTCGATCTTCGTCGACCCCAAATAGCCGGCTGAGATTACCGTCTTGTGGATCGAGAGGAACGACTAATACATTGAGTCCTGCCCGAGCGTGTGCTACTGCCAGATTTGAAGCAAGCGATGTTTTGCCTACCCCGCCTGCTTCTGAGTAGACCGTGTATGCCAGCATATCTGTACTCTATATGTGATAGCTAATGAAGTTTTGTCAGACACTTATCTAAGAAACTTATCTAGGAAAGTCTTCTAAGACTAATAGATTAGATACAAATCTTAGATTCTTATTCTGTTTGCACTAAGCCAATTATCAAGCATTCGAGCCAAGACTGATTTGCTGAGATGGTTCACAGATGGGGTTATGACCAAACCGGGGCGTCAGGGCCGTGTTAGCAAAGATTGGTTGGAATTTTGAATGTATGGTATCCGAACCTCGGAGAATTGTGTGCGGATCGTGTCCGTTCTGTGGAGCAACAGTCGAAGAACGGCATGTGATCATCCGCTATCGGACACGTGCTAGTGAACCGAGATGCTAGGCAGAGTGCCCCAGTTGTAGGGACGTTATCGATCCTCTTCGACTTGCTTCCGAGAGTGTTGACACTGTGGCTGTCGCATCGAAAATGATAGCACCGAATGTCCGGTGTGTAATTCACGGGAGATTGCAGACCACGAATTTGAGTGAGTCTCAGTGTTAACCAACAGATGACTCGGATATCACGACTTTGTTGGTTAAGCAATCTCAGTGATCTCAATTCAAGCAACCAGGTGGCTGAAGAATTGAGTTTGAGGGATATCACACGCCG
>PUKR01000271.1 GCA_003552365.1 Syntrophomonadaceae bacterium | reverse complement strand
ATCACCCGAAATGGAAAAAGTATGGGATTTGCTGGTAGACACTTCGGAACCGCCTTCAATCCAGCGCACAAATTCATATTCTTCAGAAGGGGTGGCATTAATGGTAACCCTTGACCCGGAATTGTAAGTTCCCGCTCCGCTTAAACTGCCGCCTCCATCTGGGACGGCATTAAGATTAACCTTGTATTCAGGGATATTGGCCTGCGACTCGGCTCCATCGCCTCCCTGCGGATCCGGGATGTTATTTGAGTCTGATTGTCCATCTTCCATATACTCGAGCAAGGCATCTTCATCTATTTCCATTTCCTCTTCCTCATCATCAGTATCGTTGACAAATGGAAAAGGTGAAGCCGGGGTTCCCGCTATCTCTTCAATCATCATTTTAATTAGATCGATATTGTCCGGGCTCCCTTCGGCAACCAGGTAGTGGAGACACCCTTGTGGGTCCGGATCAAGGTCGGGGGTTACTTTCATCTTAATATCGTTTGGCTTTATTACCGGGCTATCCCAGTCCATGATCCGGGGGATCGGGTAGGGATGATCCCACAGCTGCCAGCCATCTGTATCATCACGCATGCCATCAAGCAAAATGCTCAATAAATCAATCAGTGAATGCAGTTCCTCCTGGGCTCTTTCCCCTACGGCGATACTGACCGGCATGCGAATATTTCTCTTTCCGCCTTCACCAAAGGCGGCATTTTCGATTACATCCAGGGCATTGATCACTTCCCTTGCTTTGCCCAGGGTCATCGGGGTTCCCTGCATCCAGAGTGCCTGTTGATTGGTATCGCTAGTTAATATCTCTACCGGGATATCTAAATCTTCGGTAATATACTGCTCCATGTTTTCAGCGGAAACATAAAAAAGATTATAGCGGCTTAGCAGCATCCGATTATCGAAGTCATCATAAAGCCGGTCGCGTTCGCCGACAATATAGTTATGGCCGATAGTCAGGTAATCAAGGCCTTCTTTTTGTAAAATTGTCTGCAGGGTGGTAATCGGGGAAAGTTCAGAGGTTTTTATTGTAATATCCCTGGTTTCTTCCAGGAATATAATATTGCCGTCAAGCTTATAGGCGACCAGGGAAAGGACATCTAAGAGGTCTGCGTCACGGACGTCAAGTGAAATGCGATCAGTCGGAGCATCGTTTGCCGGACGCGGCTCATCATCAACATCGAGAGCATCCGCAAAGAGTTCGTCTGATAAAACTTCCGAATCCTCTTCAGCATCTTGCTGTTCTGCCTGGGGCTCCTCCAGTTCATCTTCAGCTAGCTCCGGGGCATCTTCATCCTGTGCTTCAACCGCTTCCTCTTCTTGAGAAGAGGTTGTGGCAATCAAGAAACCGGTGCCATCTGAACAGTTTACAGTGGCGAAACCAAGGGCGATTAGAAAGATAACGGTAAAAAGTAGTCTGCGGTCGATCGCTCCTGCATTATTACGGCGGCGTTTTGCTCTCATTTAATCGTCCTCCTCCTGGCCATCCTCATCCACGGCTCCGCCAATAGGTCTTGTTTCCGGGGGTTGATCCAGGTAAAGGGTCACTTCCTTATCGTGAGCCCGCAATACGGCTTTTTCAGCACCGACCTCGCTAACGGCCCAGAGATCATCGACGTAATCTCCCTCGGCCACAATATAGGAAGTGCCGCTTGATTCTATAATGGCCATTGCTCCGCCCCTGCCCCCTGTAACAGTTCCGGTTAGCTTCATAGGGTCGGCAAACGGGTCTATCGAAGCGTCAAAACCATCCCAGGCGTCTTCATCAAGATATTCGCCATCTTCTTCATATTGATAGTCGCTATCTTCTCTTCTTTGCTGGGGCAGTATTTCTGCTTCCTGCAGGCCTTCTGAAGCTTCACCTTCAGCACTCTCTTCTGCTGTTTGACGGTCCTCTGCTGCACTTTCGCCGAGGAAAAACACTCCGTAAATACTGCCGGCAACGGCAAACAGCAGGATAATGCCGGCGATAACGAAAAATAGGTTACTCTGCAAGAAAAGCAGTATCTTTGGGGTTTTCACATCTAAATCTTTTCCCGGATCATCGCGGTTCATCTTTCCGCACCTCGCAGTCTTTAGGGGAGGTTCTTACTTATAATGTTTCAATTAGGATACCTGCTTCGGCAACCCTGCGTTCATACCCTTTAACTTTTTCGGACGGGTTGCGACTTCTCAACACTCAGGCTCTGGTTTCTTGTTTTTACCATTTTATCACATCATTACCTGAAATCAAACATTTTTTTCAAATATATGTGAAAATTACAGCTATAGCCCGGGTTCTTTAAGTTTCTGATCGTGTTAAACGATTTACGC
Organism: Syntrophomonadaceae bacterium; assembly: GCA_003552365.1. Lineage (GTDB taxonomy): Bacteria > Bacillota > Dethiobacteria > DTU022 > DTU022 > B1SED10-74M. The sequence continues at coordinate 11,019 of PUKR01000271.1, read as the reverse complement.
TAAAAGCTTAATTTACAAGATAAAACCTTCATGTCCCCTTAGTTAATTCACATAATTCGGGGTTAAGCTGTAATTTCCTGCTAAAGACATGCATAACACCAAAAATTAGACAAAAACCCGCTTCGGCAGCCAGGCGATCTTAACCGGCTTTAACCGGCCTTAGACCCTAAGGCTTTGCGCCACTGCCTTTCGACAGCTTTGCCATTATCGTACAGGTTTATTTAAGTAATTTAATCGATTGTCCTTGATATTTTACTATGGTTGCGATTTTATGTCAAATTAAGAACAGAAGCTTTATTGCTAACATTTAATTTTTATTGCTGTTATTCGATTGATAGCCCAGCAATAAGCGTTCAAGCATACGCATCAACCTGGTCCAAATGAATTCTTTTTCCGAGATCGGGGTAACTTTGATCGTGTAAAGGCCGAGGCGATTTCCGCCAAGGACGTCGGTAAATATTTGATCACCAATTACGGCTACTTCACCGGGAGATAGCTCCATCTTCTCCAGGGCCTTTTTAAAAGAGCTTACCCTGGGCTTGACCGCGTACCAGATAGCCGGGATGTCAAGCTCTTTAGCTACTTCACCGCCGCTGTCCCTGCTGTTATTAGAAACAATATATAGCTTAAAACCCTTTTTCCTAAGGACGGAAAACCATTCGGCCAACCCTGGAGTTACAACCCGATCATTCCATGGCACCAGGGTGTTGTCCAGGTCGGTAATAATTCCCCTGATCCCCAGGCCCCATAAATAATCCGGGTCCAGCTCAAAGATGCTTTCCAGGTGTTGATCGGGTATTAAAGACTTCATATTAACCTCCTGAAAGGTCCGGCAAAACCTGCTTGCAAAAAGTAAGCAGAAACAAGGTGCTTCATATTAAAAGCGGACAGCTTTAATTGAACTTCCTAATTACTTTACCATATCCAGACCATCTTTTACAGATCAATGACGAGAAGCCGGTCAAAATTGAAAAATATCTCAATCACCCCTTTTCAAACAAAGACAGTTGGGGTATGATTATAAAAATTATTTAGGGGGCGAAGCAAATGTATAAAGTTGCTGTCATACCAGGAGATGGAACCGGTCCGGAAATGGTCAGGGAAGGCCTTAAAGTTTTAAAAGCGGCAGAAGATAAGTTTAAATTCAAAACAGAGGTCGTTGATTACGACCTCGGCGGCGAGCGTTACTTAAAAACAGGTGAAATATTGCCGGACAAGGTGCTGGATGAACTAAGAGAATTTGACACTATTTACCTTGGAGCGATCGGTCACCCTGACGTTAAGCCGGGCATCCTTGAAAAAGGGCTCCTTTTAACAATGCGCTTTAACCTGGATTTATTTATTAACTTACGGCCTGTGAAGCTTTTACCAGGCGTATACACCCCGATTAAAAATAAAGGGCCTGAAGATATCGATTTCGTGGTTGTGCGTGAAAACACCGAAGGGCTTTATGCCGGGGCCGGCGGTTTCCTGCGCAAGGATACGCCCCATGAAATTGCAGTCCAGGAATCGATTAACACCCGGCACGGGGTGGAGCGCTGCCTGCGCTATGCTTTCGACTACTGCAGGGCCAAGGGGAAACAAAAAAAATTGACATTGTGCGGTAAGACCAACGCTTTAACCTATGCTTCCGACCTCTGGGAAAGGGTTTTTAATGAAATCAAACCCTTCTACCCCGAAATCGAATGCAACTATGCACATGTCGATGCCATCTGCATGTGGATGGTTAAAAACCCTGAATGGTTTGACGTGATTGTTACCGACAATATGTTTGGCGACATTATTTCTGACCTGGGCGCGATGATCCAGGGCGGCATGGGTATTGCAGCAAGTGGAAATTTAAATCCCGGTCAGGTTTCGATGTTTGAACCGATCGGCGGTTCAGCCCCCAAGTATGCCGGCAAAGAGACCATAAATCCTTTGGCGTCAATCTGTGCCGTGGCTATGATGCTCGATTACCTGGGAGAAACCGGCGCAGCTGAAAGCATCGAAAAAGCGGTCGGGGAAGTTTGCAGTTCCAGGCTGAAATCGCTAAATGCCGGTGAAATGGGTTACTCCACCAGCGCAGTGGGCGATATGGTAGCGGAATTACTATAGCCTCGACCTTTGCCATCTAGCAAGGGCTGCCGGTTACTTCAATTTTGAAAAAACTCAACGATAGTTTAAGGGTTTACAGTTTTATTATGGGGCTTTTCCCAAAATATATTAAAAGCCTTGGGCTTATTTTTTTAACCCGAGGCTTTTTTACTATTTCATTTGAGTTGAATTAATTTACCCGTAGTTTCATTATCCAAACAGCTAAAAATATATTTTGCTTTAATGCATCAACCCAAAGCTTTAACAACTAGCGAACGCTCCTAAATCAGCTCACCATGGGCTACCATAATTACTTTGCCCCCTACGGAAATCGAGATGCTTTCTTCGATCCCGCTGTTTGCATTAAACTCCCCTTCTTCTTCATGGGCCCTGATTAACAACAAGGAAGGCCGCCCGATTTCATAGCCCTGTTCAACCCGCAGGTCAATTTTTGTAGTATCAAAAAAACGGTGCTTTACCAGGTATGCAGCAAGACAGCCGTTGGCGCTGCCGGTAGCCGGGTCTTCAGCAATCCCGTGGTATTGATCAAACATGCGGGCATTGATCTGGTTTTGAGGGTTATAGGTTTCCGGGCAAAAAACCAGGATTGACTTGGCCTCAGCCCGGTCGATCAGGTTAAGGTAACCAAAGTTGTCAACAGAACAGGATTTAACTGCTTCTAAATCTTTAAGCGGGACTATAATAAAGGGTAGGCCGGTGGAAACTTCCTGAACGGGATAATTAGTATTAACCTGCCCCGGGGATATATTTAATGCCCTGGTCACTTCTTCAAGATCAAAGGTGCGCCCGAAGCGGGGAGAAACCTGCTTCATCCACAAAATACCTGGTCTTTCATTTTCATAGCTGAACAGCACCGGGATCTGACCTACTTTTAAGTTAAGCCTGACATCGGGTACATTCTCTTTTATGATAAACTGCTGGATAATAAAAGCAGTCCCCAGGGTAGGGTGTCCGGCAAAGGGCAGTTCTTGTTCCAGGGAAAAAATCCTGACGTCATAACCGCCGCTGTTTTCCCGGTCGTTCAGAATAAAGGTTGTTTCAGAGAAGTTCATCTCCCGGGCAATTTCCTGCATGCTTTGGTCTGATAATCCGGCAGCATCTCGCACCACGGCCAGCTGGTTACCGGCATACTTTTTTTCAGCAAAAACATCAACCTGATAAAAAGGATAACCCATTATTTCTCCTCCCGGCACTGAATTCTTGAGCATGCTTTTTTGAACATTTTTGCCATGTTACAGGTAATAAAAGCATTTATCAGTATTTTTTCCAGCCTTACTTACCAATAATAACTGCTAACAGGATTATTTACAACCGGCCTGTCCGCTTTCAATATATTTATAAAGCCCCCCTCTGTAAAACCCGCAATAACTTTACACTATAGCCTTTTTTATGCTCAAACTTTTAATTTTGCTTATAAACCTTGATTATTACAGCTGTTCAAAAACACTAAGAAATCTTTAACAAAAAGATTCTTTTATATATAGATAATCACTAAAAGGGTTTTTACTTTTTATGAAGAATTTAGTATTGGCACAATCATTGCTATATAATTTATATAGGCAATATTTTATGCATTCTACCAGCTCATTTTGCTATGCGCCAACTACCAAGCCACAGTTAAACCATTCCAGTTCATTCGCACATTGAGATTAAGAACCTGCCTTCAAACTTATGCAGAAAGGAGGTTAGTAATGGATTTTGCTCTGAACGAAAGCCAGATCATGATTCAACAGATGGTACGCGACTTTGCTCAAAATGAACTGGCCCCGGTAGCTGCAGAACTTGATCAAGAAGGACGTTTCCCCCACGAGATTATTGAAAAAATGGCCGGACTAGACCTGTTTGCCCTTCCCTTCAGCGAAGAGTACGGGGGCACCGGCGACGGTTACCTTCCTTATGTTATAGCCGTAGAAGAAATATCCCGGGCCTGCGCATCGACCGGGATTACTTATGCAGCTCACTGTTCAATCGGAACCGGCCCGGTTTACCTGTTTGGATCGGAAGAACAAAAGCAAAAATGGGTCGTTCCCTGCGCTAAAGGGGAAATGCTTGCCGCTTTCGGCCTTACCGAACCAGATGCCGGTTCCGATGCCAGCGGCACTAAAACTACCGCAGCTTTAGAAGGTGACCAGTGGGTTTTAAACGGCACCAAGTGCTTTATCACCAATGCGTCGCATGCCAAAATTGCCGTGATTACGGCAGTCACGGAGCCGGGACAGGGCGCGAGAGGAATCAGTTCTTTTCTTGTTCCCACCGATACACCCGGTTTTTCAGTATCTCCTCCGTACGACAAGCTGGGCTTAAAAGCATCTGATACGGCGGAAATAGTGCTTGATGATGTGCGAATCCCGGAAGAAAACCTGATTGGCAAACGGGGCGAGGGCTTCAAGCAGTTTCTAAAAGTGCTTGACGGGGGGCGGATCAGCATCGGGGCCCTGGCAGTTGGAATTGCCCAGGCTTCGCTTGATGCCGCCCTGGCTTATGCTAAAGAGCGCAAGCAGTTCGGGCAGCCCATCTCCAAGTTCCAGGCAATTCAGTTTAAACTGGCCGACATGGCCACCCAGGTAGAGCTGGCCAGGCTGGGAGTTCACCGGGCAGCCTGGCTAAAAGATCACGGGAAACCTTTTACCAGGGAGTCGGCAATGGCCAAGCTACACGCTTCGGAAGTGGCGGTAAAAGCAGCCCTTGAGGCTATTCAAATCTTTGGCGGTTACGGCTACATAAAAGAATACCCGGTTGAACGCTACCTGCGTGATGCCAAGTTGATGGAGATTGGCGAAGGAACCTCAGAAATCCAGCGTTTGGTAATTGCCCGGCAGCTTGGCTGTTGATATTTGAAGATATTTAAGTAAATACTATTAAGGAGGGATTGTTCAGAGATGAGTAAAAAAGTTGCAATTGTCGGCATTGGTTACTCCGGTTTCAGGACCACTTCCACCGATGTTTCCTACCGGGAAATGATCTACGAAGCCGCCACCAAGTGCTACGAAGATGCCGGGGGTATTCACCCTCAATCGATTGATTCCTTCGTTGCTTCATCTGAGGATTTTATGGAAGGAATCAGTATTGCCGACGAATACGTGCCCGATCAACTTGGTGCCGTGCTCAAACCGGTGCAAAGTATTGCCGGTGACAGTTTGCAGGGACTGGCTTCGGCGCTGATGCAGATCAAAACCGGGCAGTTTGACGTTGTGGCAGCATCGGCATTTTCCAAGATATCCAACCTTTCAAGTTATGAAAATGTCCTTTCTTATGCCACCGACCCTGCCTATATCCGTCCTTTCCAGGAAAACCCCTACTTTATCGCCGGTTTAGAAATGAACCGCTACCTTTATGAAACCGGGACCAGCAGGGAGCAGTGTGCCAAAGTAGTGATCAAGAACAGGTATAATGCTCTAAAAAACCCGACCGCTATCTACGGTGCCAAAATCGATATGGATGATATCCTTAACGCACCGCCTTTATGCAAACCGTTAGGTGAATTTGATAAAAGCGGTCACCTGGACGGCGCGATAGTCTTGCTCTTAGCTTCCGAAGATAAAGCAAGAGAGCTTACCGACCATCCGATCTGGATCACGGGACTGGGCTGGGCTACCGATACTCCCAACCTTGACTCCCGCACCGATACGCTTGGCAGCGCCCGTTACGCAGAATTGGCTGCACAAAAAGCATACTCCATGGCCGGCATCAACACCCCGTACAACGAAATAGATTTTGCAGAAATCGACGATACCTTCTCCTACAAGGAGCTGCAGCATATTGAAGCCCTGAAACTTTGCGGCCCGGGTGAAGCAGGCGAGCTTTTGGATCTGGGCTCATTTGCCCCCGCCGGTGACCTGCCGGTTAATGTATCCGGAGGCAGCCTGGGTGTTGGCTATTTGCATGAAGCCAACGGCTTGCACCGGGTGCTTGAAACCGTGCTTCAGCTGCGTGGTGAAGCGGGACCGAGGCAACTGCCCGGGGTTGAAACCGGGTTGGCTTTTGCCTGGCGCGGTGTGCCTACCACAACCGGCACAGCGATAATTTTAAGCAATAAATCTTAAATCTCAACATAAATGGAGGGTTGAACGATGAGAAAAGTAGCTATGGTTGGAGCCGGCATGACCAAGTTTGTCCGCAGGGCTTTGGAGACCCCGAAAGAGCTTTCCTATGAAGCGGCAAAGACCACCCTGGACAGCTGCGGATTAAGCCTGGACGATGTCGATTGTGTGGCCCACGGTACTGCTCCGGATGCTTTTGACGGTATCCACCAGAACGGAGAATACATGGCCTGCGGCTCTGGCGGCTGGAACAAGCCGACCATGCGGGTATTTGTCGGGGGAGCCACCGGTGTCCATGCCATTGCGCACGGCTGGTACCACGTAGCTTCCGGCTTGTTTGATACCTGCCTGGTAGTTTGTGAAGAAAAAATGTCCAGCGCCATGCCGCATGCCCAGGGATTTTTCTTAACCATATTTGACTCAATTACGGAGCGACCCCTGCAGCCCAACCTGCTCTGGATTTTTGCCCTGGAAATGAACCGCTACATGGAACGCTACGGTTACACCAAAGAAGATATGGCCCTGGCGGCGGTGAACAATAAAAGGAACGGCCTGAAACATCCGGCTTCGCAGTTCACCGATGAGGTGACTGTAGATGACGTCGTAAACTCGGAAATGATGGCCTACCCGGTAAGCAGGCTTGACGTCAGCCCGGTTTCAGACGGCGCAGCAGCGGTGCTTTTGGCTGCGGAACCGGTGGCCCGCCGCTTAACCGACAAACCGGTCTGGATTGAAGGAGTCGGCTGGACACTCGATACTGCATACTGGGCCACCAGGGATCTCTCCTACCCGCGCTACCTGGACAAAGCGGCACGCATGGCTTATGATATGGCCGGCATCAGGGAACCCCACAAACAAATTGATATTGCCGAACCCTACGATCCTTTCGATTACAAGGCCCTGCACCACCTTGAAGGACTGCAGCTTTCCCCGCGCGGCAAAACAGTCGAACTGCTGCGAGACGGACATTTCGCCATGGACGGCAACATGCCGATGTGCCCTTCCGGCGGCTTGCTAGGGGTGGGCAACCCGATTGCCGCAGCCGGAACCATGAAGGCATGCGAGCTTTTCTGGCAGCTGCGCGGCGAAGCGGGAGAACGTCAGGTGCCCGGCAATCCACGCTTAGGTGTAGCCCAGGCCTGGGGCGATTTAATGCAGGTAAGTTCGGTAGTGGTAGCGGGCATATAAACACATTGCATCAAACCAGGCTCATGTTAGGAGCTTTAAAGTTACGATTCGGCCCTCAACGGGCTGTTAATAAAAATTTAAACAGGGTGATTAATCGCTATCAACTTGCTGTAAAAGGAGGTTACCAGTAATGAAAGAGAAAGTTCAGGTTTCCGGTGGAACAGGCCTTTCGGCCAAGGATGTCAGTTCGGGCAAAATTTTTGTTACCGACGACAGCCTTGATTGCGCTTACGCCTGGGATACGGGGGTAGCTGTCAACCGCTACCTGGCCGAATTAAAAAACGGCCGGATCATCGCCACAGAATGCCGTAAGTGCAAACGGATCATGCTTCCACCGCGGCTTTTCTGCGAACTTTGCTACGTCCCCAGCAACAACTGGGTTTATGTGCAGGATACAGGGGTAATCAACACCTTCTCGATCTGTCACGTGCACTGGGATGCCAGCCGCATCGGCGAAGGTGAAAAACCACACCTGCCTGCGGTAATTGAAATAGACGGTGCTTCGGAAGGAATGGGCATTATGCACCTGTTAAACGAAGTTGAACCCGATCAGATCAAGATCGGTATGAAGGTAAAAGCAGTTTGGAAGCCGGAAGCGGAACGAACCGGGTCGATAAATGATATCAAGTATTTTAAACCGATTGAATAAGGAGGGAGCTAAATGGCCATACTGGAAAGAATCACCAGGAATATTGATAACCGTTACTGGGATCCCGGCACAAAGGCATTTCCGGTTAAAAACCGCTATACAGCCGGGGTCGCGGGCCAGTGGTTTTTTGAAGAGCTCAAAGAAAACGGTAAAATATACGGTTCCCGCTGCGAAGACTGCGCGGTCACCTATGTACCGGCCAGGATCTACTGCGAACGCTGTTTCAAACGCCTGGAGAAGGAAAAAGACTGGCTTGATGTGGGCACCGAAGGCGAAATCCATTCATTCACGGCAGTCCACAGGACAAAAACCGGTGAGGAAAAAGAAGAGCCTTCCCTGGTTGCAGCTGTAAAGATTGCCGATGGGCTTTTAATACACCGCCTGGCCGGCGTTAAACCTGAACAGGTAGAAATCGGCATGAAAGTAAAGGCTGAATTTAAGCCAAAAGATGAGCGGCAGGGAGGAATCGAAGATATCAAGCACTTCAAGCCGTTATAAGCTTTAAGTAGGGCAAGAAGTTTAATTGATCACAAATATTTAATAGGAACTGACCGTCTAAAAGGAGGTTGGTTAAAAGATAAACCCGGGGGTATTCCCTCCGGGTTTTCTATAAAGCTTATTTTCAGCTTTACGTTACTCTCCCTCTTCGGCAGGATATTTACGCCTGCCGTTTCCCTTGCGTTTATTGCCTTCTTCTCCCTGGGTTAAATACTTCATTATCTTACCCAGTTCAAAAACGATAATTAACACCCCGGGGACAAATATTAGGAGGATCAGCCCCTGACTGGTCTGCACGAAATTCATCAGGTATCCGACGTACGGCACTGATCCGGTTACCCTGCCCACGACATTTTCATCCGGAACCGGGTTGGGATCGTTGATATTGTTGGCGTCGCCCCTGGTCACAAACTGCAGTCCATCATCATCTTGTACTTCGACAATCCGGTGGGTGGTCAAAGATTCCGGGTTGGCCGGACTCCTGAAAGTGATTATATCTCCGGTCGTCAGTTCTTCAGGATCGGTTTCGCGCACAAAAGCTAAACTTCCGGTATCAAATTCAGGTTGCATACTACCGCTTAAAACAATATACATCTGGTAGCCGGCTACTTCGGGTACTCCACCGGTAATCCTGCTTTGAATCAGGAAAAAGGAAAGGGCCGCCATCACCAGTAAAAGAATAACAAAAACTATATTGCCTATGATAGTAAATATCCGCGGGAAGCGGCTTTTAGAACTTTTTTTTCGTTTTGCACGAGATCTGGGGCCCGGTTCTTCTTCGTCATCGTCTCCGGTGAACTGGTCGAGCATATCCTGGTTATAACCCTGTCCCCCTTGATCACGGCCTTCTTCTTCATCGGGGTCTTTGCCAAACAAAAAATCATCGGCAGATTTACCAGGTAACTGGGAACTAAGGCTTCTCCTTTTACCTTCACCTACCTTATCTTCAGCAGGAGGTGTGCCTGTAAAAGCATCATCACCCTCCGGCAATATGCTTTCTTCCTCTACAGGTTCCCACTCCATGCTTTCAGGGCTGGGACTGGGAGGAGCATCTGCAAAAAGATCTTCAAACTCTTTGTCTTCTTCTTCGGGGGATAAAGTAGTGAACCTGAATGAATCCTCTTTTCTGCTTAAATCCTCACTGCTATCTTTGACAAATTCATCAGCAGGCCGCAGTATTTCCGGTCCGGGTTCTGTTTGTTTATCTTCCGGCTCTTGATCTGCCTGCTCTTCGAAGTCTTCCACTCCAAAGGGTTCACTTTCAATAGTTTCACCAAAAGATTTACTTTGCTCATCCTCTACCGGTTCGAAACTCTCAGGTGTTTCATCATCAAATAGGCTTGAGAAACTTTCACCGGAAAGCATCTCTTCTTCCTGTTCCTGAGAGGTTGGCTCATCAAACAAACCATAACCTTCGCCGTTTGATTCTTCCAGCCCCTCCTGGTCGGGTTTAAAAAGATCTTCGTCTTGATCGTCTTCTTCTCCCGGCACAATATCATCAAAACTAAATTCCCCAACCTTATCAGGTCCTGTATCAAATCCGGAAGCAAATCCCGGGTCATCCTTGGGCTCCAATTCAAGTTCCAAGTGAGAATCCAGGTTTAATTCACGGCCTGGTTCCTCTTCCGGTTCAGGAAGATCATCATCTGTTTTCATTTCTTCTTCGAATAACCCTGGCCCTCCGGAAAGGGTAATTTCGTCGGGGGTGGCTTCATCTTCTGAGATTATTTCCTCTTCGGGCTCCTCTTGCTCTCCTGCAGGTTCGAATTTATCCAGATCGAATAAATCCTCGTCATCAGCAGCAAAAAAAGCTTCTTGATCCTGTGCTTGATCAACGGTCATGCTTTCCTCTAAATCTTCACTATCTTTTCTTGCCGGTTCTTCAACTTCATGGTCCACAGGATAGGGATAGCTTTGCAACTGGGTGTCCTGGCGGTCAAATTTTTTCTTCCGGGTAGCTATTTTAATCCTGGCCATGAAGTCTTCCTTTTGGATTGGTTTAACCATGTAATCATCAATGCCGCCAAGCTCTATTGCTTCGAAAAGTTGCTCATAATAATCCGGATCGATCAAGGCCATTACATATGCGTTCTTATTCTTGCTGCGAAGTTCATTAAAAACTGTGGCCAGTTCTTCTTTAATCATCAAGAAATCAACGATCACCAGGTCGGGTGAAAGCTTTTCGCTGATCTTCAGTAAAGTACTCTTTGAATAGCAATTTACTATATCTGTCCCTTCCGGGGCACTTTCGATCATTTCCTGAAGATCAGCTGAGTTAATAAACTCATGGTCAACCAGCAAAAGGTACATTATTTGACCTCCCCCAGTCTATATAGGTTTTATATATTATAACAGAAATTATTCATAAAATTCTACCTCATAATCCTCTTTATCAAAAATAATTTCCTCTACTAATTATTTATTTCTTTTTCTAAACAGAAAGAGACCCCGGCAGTGGAGGACCGGGGCCTCTTTCGGGCCTAACCTACATCTCTATTATTTGAAGGAGGGATGTAGTTAGCGAATCGCATTACTCCAGGTCGCACT
>PUKR01000126.1 GCA_003552365.1 Syntrophomonadaceae bacterium | reverse complement strand
GATGGAGTGGTTTTATCCAACGGACCGGGCGACCCGCTCTCCCAAAAAGGAGCGGTTCCAGAAATCCAGGCCTTGATTGGCAAGGTCCCGATTTTTGGGATATGTATGGGACACCAGCTCCTTGGTTTGGCTTTGGGGATGTCTACTTTTAAATTGACTTTCGGCCACCGCGGGGGGAACCATCCCGTGCGCGACCTGGCTACCGGTAAGGTTAATATAACTGCGCAAAATCACGGTTACTGCGTTAAACTGGAAGAAGCGATGAATAGAGCGGTGCCCACGCACATCAACCTTAATGACGGCACCCTGGAAGGGATGGAGAATGAAGAGGAGCAGTGGTTTTCATTGCAGTATCATCCTGAAGCTTCTCCGGGGCCGCACGACTCAGGCTACTTATTCAACAAATTTATGCAAATGATGGAGAAAAACGCAGACCAGGGGGGTAGCCGCAATGCCTAAAAGAGAAGACCTGAAAAAAATTATGCTGATTGGATCGGGCCCGATTGTTATTGGCCAGGCCTGTGAATTTGATTATTCCGGCACCCAGGCCTGCCGCGCTTTGCGGGAAGAAGGTTATGAGATTGTATTAATTAACAGCAATCCGGCGACAATTATGACCGATCCGGCCATGGCCGATAAAACTTATGTTGAACCGTTGACCCTGGAGGCGGCGATCCGCGTGATCGAAAAAGAGCGCCCCGATGCTTTACTGCCTACTTTAGGCGGGCAGACTGCCTTAAACCTTTCCGTGGAACTGGCTGACGGCGGTTACCTGGAACAGTACGGCGTGGAATTAATCGGGGCTAACTGTGATGTGATCAAGCGGGCAGAAAACAGGGACCTTTTTAAAGCAGCGATGGACCGGGCCGGGCTCGAATCGGCTGACAGCATTCATTTAAAAAGCGTGGAAGAGGCCCTTGAGTTTGCCACTGAAAAGGGATATCCCCTGGTGATCCGGCCCTCTTTTACCCTTGGCGGGTCCGGCGGAGGGATTGCCCACACCGAAAAAGACCTCGTGGAAATGGTGGCTGCCGGGTTGCACAGCAGCCCTATAAAACAGGTCCTGGTGGAAGAAGCGATTTTAGGCTGGAAAGAGTATGAACTTGAAGTAATGCGCGACTGCAACGATAATGTGGTGGTCGTCTGCTCTATAGAAAACATGGACCCGATGGGCGTGCATACCGGTGAGAGCATTACCGTGGCCCCGGCTCAAACGTTAAGTGACCATGAATACCAGATGATGCGCGATGCTTCGATCAGGGCCCTGCGTGAAATCGGGGTCGAAACCGGGGGCTGTAACATCCAGTTTGCCATGGATACAGAAACCGCCCGCATGGTGGTAGTGGAAATGAATCCGCGGGTATCAAGGTCATCTGCCCTGGCTTCAAAGGCGACCGGCTTTCCGATTGCCAAAATTGCCGCCAAGCTGGCCGTAGGTTATACCCTTGATGAATTGTCCAATGATATTACCCGGGAAACGCCCGCTTCTTTTGAACCGGCTCTCGATTACCTGGTAGTAAAAATTCCCCGCTGGGACTTTGATAAATTCCCGGGAGCGGACCAAACTTTGAATACCAGGATGAAATCGGTTGGAGAAGTGATGAGTATTGCCCGCACTTTTAAAGAAGCCTTGCAGAAAGCGCTTCGCTCTCTCGAACAGGGATTTGACGGCCTAATCGAAGAAGAAATGCCCACAGGTAAGGATGAACGTTTAGAGTGGTTAAAAGAACAGCTGCAGCTGCCGCGCCCGGGAAGGATTTTTACCATCGGTGATGCCCTGCGGGAAGGAATGACGGCCGATGAAGTCAGCTATTACAGCAGGGTCGACGGCTGGTTTATCGATCAAATCGAACAAATTATCCAACTGGAACAAGAAATGCAATCTGTTCCGGAATTAGAAGAAGACTTGCTCTGGAGGGCAAAAACCTGGGGTTTTTCAGACAAAAACATTGCCAGGTTTTTTAACCTGCAGGAATCAGATGTGCGCCAGTTACGCCGGGACCTGTCAATATATCCCGCTTACCGCTGTGTGGATACCTGTGCCGGTGAGTTTGAAGCTTACACACCCTACTTATATTCCACTTACGAACAGGGTGCTTCGGAAAATGTCAAAAAGAGGCTAGATGAAGGCGATAAAAAAGATAAAGGTAAAGTGATGATTTTGGGCAGCGGTCCCAACCGCATCGGTCAGGGAATTGAATTCGATTACTGCTGTGTCCAGGCTGCGATGACCCTCGGGCAAGAGGGTTACGAGGTAATCATGGTGAACTGCAACCCTGAAACGGTCAGCACCGATTACGATGTTTCCGATTGCCTTTACTTTGAACCGTTAACCCTGGAAGATGTTTTGGATATTTGCCACCGGGAAGAGCCTGATGGCATCATTTTGCAATTTGGTGGTCAAACTCCGCTTAAATTAGCCCAGCCCCTGTTGGCTGCCGGGATGCCCCTTTGGGGGACCTCCCCCAGGGATATTGACCGGGTGGAAAATCGCCGTGAGTTTGCCGATGTTATCGATAAACTGGAACTCTGGGAATTATCCCACGGCACGGCCGATACTCCGCAGCAAGCCCTGCAGGTAGCTGAAAAAATCGGGTTTCCCCTGCTGGCCAGGCCTTCTTACGTGCTCGGTGGCAGGGCGATGCGAATCGTTTACAACGCCGAAGAGCTTGGAAAATATATATCCACCCTGCCGGAATTAAATCCGGCTAATCCCTTGCTTTTGGATAAATTCCTGGAAGAAGCGGTGGAAATTGATGTGGATGCCATTAGTGACGGCGAGCGGGTGGTTATTGGTGGAATTATGGAACATGTCGAGCATGCCGGTGTGCACTCAGGGGACAGTTCCTGTGTGCTGCCCCCCTACACTATCGGCCCGCACATTTTAAGGGAGATCCGCAGGCAAACCGAAATGCTGGCCAGGGAAGTAAATGTTAAGGG
>PUKR01000134.1 GCA_003552365.1 Syntrophomonadaceae bacterium | reverse complement strand
CCACCTGATCATTAACGCTAAAGAAAGCGATCCCAATCTTGCCTGTGACGTGCGGTTGGTGCTTGAACGGCCGGAAGAGTTGATTAGCGGGATAGAAATCATGGCCCGTGCCCTGGATGTAGAAGAAGTTACTTTTGCCACCAGGACTGAACAAGGTGAACTCCTTCAATTTGAAAAGCTTTTAAAAGAGCGAGGAATAAAGATAGCTCATATCCGGCCTTCATATTCGGTAGGTAGTGAACGTCTCCTGGCCCGTGAATTGCTGGGCAGGGAGGTGCCGGCCGATCAGTTTCCCCCGGATGTTGGTGTGGTGGTGCACAACGTGGCTACCTGCCTTGCAACTGCAGAAGCAGTGGTTAAAGGCAAATCCCTTATTTCCAGGGGCATAACTTTTTATGCTAGGGAACCCGGGGGGAGAAACCTGTGGGTAAGAATGGGCACACCGGTTGAGCACATCTTGAACTACATCGGGGTTTCCCCTGAAAGTGTTGACCGGGTTGTCCTGGGCTCGATAATGATGGGTAAGGGGGCAACTGATTTGAGAACACCACTTCTGAAATGCTTTGCCGGCCTGGTAGCACTGACTCCCGATGAGCACTCCCCATTTGAGAATCCTTACCCGTGTATACGCTGCGGTTTTTGCGATGCAATCTGCCCTGTGGATATTTACCCATCGCTGCTCCTGGAAGCTCTGGAAAAAGGTAAAACCGAAGCCCTGGATAAACTTAATTTTGATTCATGCATCGACTGTAACCTTTGTTCTTACGTCTGCCCGTCTTCAATCCGGGTCAACCCCAAGCAGAGGGCCGGGTAGCCATAATTGATTAAAAAGTGTGGCTTTTTACCATGAAAAAAGCTAATCGAAAAACCGATTAGCTTTTTTCTTTTCCTTTAAACAATAACATGATATGGTATTTAAGGGAGTTAATCATTCGGCCAAAGGAAGATAGTTTTCCTGCCAGCGATACATTTTTGTCTGTCGCGGTCAGGATTTTCAATTTTCTTGTGCAGAGAACCCCGGGTAGAGGTAAATGACATGACCACGCAGTTACTGCCATTGAAAGACATCTAAAAAGATTTTCATCCAGTCATAGAAGGAATAACTCTATCTCCATTTTGAGCCATGGTTTGGCCGTTTTACCAGTGAATTTTAAAGTGGTTTGCCTCTTCTGAATTTTTTTCGGTTAAAGATTCCAGGTATTTCATCTCTTCTTCATCCAGCGGTTTAAATTCGGCGGCAATTTTTGCATTTTCCTTTAACTCTTCTAAATTCGAGATACCGACAATGGCTGTACTGATCGGAAGCGAAAAGACATACTCAAGGGCTTGCTTCATGTTTGCAATGCCGCCCCCTTGAAATAGGCGCCCGGAGGCCGTTACTTTCATTGCGATTATACCCATATTCTTACTGGCCGCCTCTTTTAGCAATTCTTTCTGAAACGATGCATGATGGATATCCCCGGCATTCAAAGACATCAAGATACAGTCGAAGGGATATTCTTTGATCCCCTGCAAAAGTACGTCGGGATCCCTGTGCCCGGTAATGCCGAGATGGCGGATTACCCCCTTCTCCTTTAGTCCTTCCAGCGCCTTGATCGCTCCATTCGGCGCAAATGCCTCTTCCAGATCTTCTTTTGTGCGTACGTTATGGATCTGGTAGAGGTCCAGATAATCTGTGCGCAGGCGTTCCAGGCTTTTTTCCAAAAGCCGCATGGTGCCGTCATAGGAGCGGTCCCGGGTTTTGGTCGCCAGGAAAACTTCTTCTCGGCGATGCTCCATCACCCGGCCGATGTTGTTTTCGCTGTGACCGTCGCCATAAGTAGGTGAGGTATCGATATAATTGACGCCAAGGTCTATGGCCCGGTTGATTATTGATTCTGCTTCGTCTTTCAGTTCCGGCTTATTTAATGTTGCTTCACCGCCCAGGCTGAAAACAGAAACTGCGTATTTTGTTTTACCAAGCTTTCTTTTTGGAATCAATATTCTTTGCCTCCTCAGGGCTCGATCTCAAAAACAGTCATTCCGAAATTAGTATGTCTGGTGTCAATGTCATCTGAACTTTCGTGTACACTGACGATTAAAGAATAGGATTCACCGGGTAAAATTTGTTCTATGTTATAACCTTCTTCGTCAGGAAAAGCCATGGGATAGGAAAACTCCATGATGGTTTCTCCTTCAGTGCGGTTAAAATAAAACTCATTCACTGCCGTATCTTCAGCTTCTGAATGGGTATTTCCAACTCCCACATCGTCCCTGTATGCCGGATTTCCATTATCATAATAGCCGAGAATCATATTTGATCCGTCCATACCGCTGCCGCTTTCGTTAAAGCCGACTGCAAGCCAGCCTTCTCCTTCTGCTTCTGCGTAGACATAAACATAGTCATCATCATGTGCGAGGTAAATAAGGGATCCTGCAAGTTCAACTGGACCCGTTGGGTATCCTTCGTTGGCACCATCAATGGGCAGTGGTTGATCAACCCGACCTATAAGCCATTCCGGTTCATCGTTCGGCTCCTCGGGGGGGTCGACTTCACAACCAATAAGTAAAACCAGGGACAACACAAACACAGCAACAAGTAATAGCCTTTTAGTCATTTATATACACTCCTTTAATAATAAATCTTCCCTCTTCCGTTAATTTAAAGGTCGCAAGAGGCTAGTTTTCCAAGGTTTTTATGCAATTACTGCCTTATATATCGTTAGCTTATCGAAACAGTAGAACATTTTTCTGCCGATAAAATTTACTGCAATTATGATATCCGGTCGATTGCTCATAAATCTATTAGTAAAATACTCACCAAGCAGTGATCTTATGCCTATTTATTTATACAAGAAGCTGTGTTACAGGCAAAACTTTAATCGGGCTGGGGCCTGGCGGGAAAATGGCTGGATAAGACGCAGAACTTTGAAGTGCACGCACCCGGATTCTATCCCGACAGCCCTAACTAAGT
>PUKR01000218.1 GCA_003552365.1 Syntrophomonadaceae bacterium | reverse complement strand
GGGGCCCGCGGCAATGAATCCCAGATTACGCAGCTTGCCGGTATGCGCGGCCTGATGGCCGACCCGGCCGGAAGGATTATTGATATTCCTATCCGGGCTAACTTTAGGGAAGGTTTGACTGTGCTAGAGTACTTTATTTCAACCCACGGTGCCCGGAAAGGCCTGGCCGATACCGCGCTTAAGACTGCCGACTCCGGTTACCTGACCAGGAGGCTGGTTGATGTGGTCCAGGATGTGATTGTCCGCGAGGAAGATTGCGGAACCGGGCAATCAATCAGGTTAAGCGAATTCCTGGAGAACGAAGAAAGCCTTAAAGAAGCGGTTGGCCGGGTTATCGGCCGCTATACCTTAGAGCCGGTTTATCATCCCGAAACAGGTGAAGTGCTGATCGATGCCGATACCATGATCACTGAGGAAATGGCCAACCAGATTTTAGAAAATGATATATCGGAAGTGCTTTTCCGCTCGGTGCTTACCTGCAAGACCAAGCACGGGGTTTGTGTAAAGTGCTACGGGCGCGACCTGGCTACCGGAAAAATTGTTAATGTCGGTGAAGCGGTCGGAATTATTGCAGCCCAATCAATCGGCGAACCGGGTACCCAGCTGACCATGCGGACCTTCCATACCGGTGGGGTTGCCGGCGATGACATCACCCAGGGCTTGCCCCGGGTTGAAGAATTGTTTGAAGCACGCAAACCAAAGGGACAGTCCCTGATTGCCGAAATAGCCGGTGAAGTTGAAGTGATTGAAACCCGTTACAAGCGGGAAATCAGGCTTACCGCTGAGCATGGCGAAAGCCGGGTTTATCCTATCCCGTACGGAGCGAGGATCAAGGTCGAAGACGGTCAGCAGATCAATGCCGGCGATGAACTGACCGAGGGTTCGATTAACCCCCATGAACTGCTAAAAGTTAAAGGTGTGCGGGGAGTCCAGTTATATATGCTTAAAGAAGTACAGTGGGTTTACAAGATGCAGGGAGTCGATATTAGCGATAAGCATATCGAAATTATCGTGCGGCAGATGCTCAAGAAAGTCAAAGTTGAGGAGCCGGGCGATACAGACCTGCTGCCCGGCGGTATGCTTGACAACCATGTCTTTGATGAAATCAACGACGGCGTAATTGAAGAAGGCGGTAAACCGGCGATAGCCCGCCCGATGCTGCTTGGTATTACCAAGACCTCGCTGGCTACCGAATCATTCCTGTCAGCAGCTTCGTTCCAGGAAACCACCCGGGTTTTAACCGAAGCTTCGATTAAGGGACGTCATGACCAGCTGCTTGGTTTGAAAGAAAATGTAATTATCGGGAAACTGATTCCCGCCGGGACGGGGATGAGCCGTTATCGCAACATCAATGTAAATCCCGTCGGAGGCGAGCCTGAGCCTGAAAAACGGGCAAAACCGGCGGAAGCTGACCTGGGATTGGATACTGAAGAAACCGCCGTTGCCGCTACCGGAGATCAGAGACCGGAAGGTCTGGAAGAAGATCCCGAGGTCTTTGAAGATTAGATGGTAAGAAAAAGTAATTTTTTAATTGACAAGGGTCGCAGACGGTGTTAAAATCTTAAAGTGCGCCGCAGCAGGCGTGTGCAGGAGAGGTCTTATAAGAAGGAAGGAGCGCCTTTCCGTTGGATGATCAATTAAAAGAAGCCCGGCGAAAAGTAGTCGGGACAAAGCAAACTATAAAAGCCCTGGAAAAAGGAGAAGCGCTTAGAGTTTATGTTGCCGGGGACGCAGATGAAAAAGTAATTCGGCCTGTAGTTTCTTTATGTGAAGAAAAAGAGATAGAACCCTATTATGTAGATTCGATGGGGGAGCTTGGTAAGATGTGCGGGATTAAGGTAAAAGCAGCAGCGGCTGCTGTTACCGAAGATTAAGGAGGTGGACTGATGCCGACTATTAATCAGCTAATTCGTAAGGGTCGCAAAGAGGTGGGCAAGAAAAGAACTTCTCCGGCGCTGGAACGTTCACCGCAAAAAAGGGGTGTATGTACCAGGGTTTCGACCACAACCCCTAAGAAGCCAAATTCAGCCTTACGTAAGATTGCCAGAGTCCGCCTGACCAATGGAATTGAAGCGACAGCCTATATTCCCGGGATCGGGCATAACCTTCAGGAGCACTCTGTGGTCCTGGTCAGGGGTGGCAGAGTTAAGGACTTGCCGGGGGTGCGTTATCACCTGGTAAGGGGCGCTCTTGATACCGCCGGCGTGGAAAACAGGGCTCAGGGACGCTCAAAATACGGAACTAAAAAGCCGAAGAAGTAAGATTATTTTTAAGGAGTGAGTGATATAAAATGCCTCGTAAAGGCCCTGTATCAAAGCGTGATATAATACCCGATCCGGTTTACAACAGTAAGCTGGTAACGAAATTTATCAATAAGTTAATGTATGACGGTGCAAGGGGAGCGGCCCAGGACATCTTTTATGATTCATTTGATATCATGCAGGAAAAAACCGGGAAAGACCCCCACGAAGTTTTTGAAACTGCCGTGCGTAATGTTTCACCTGTATTGGAGGTTAAGGCACGTAGAGTTGGGGGAGCAACCTACCAGGTTCCGGTTGAAGTGAGCTCCCGCCGGAAAAGCATACTGGCGATCCGCTGGATAATTAATTTTGCCCGCAACAGGCCGGAAAAAACCATGGCTGAGCGTTTGGCCGCGGAATTGATGGAAGCGGCAAATAACAGCGGCAATGCGATTAAAAAGAAGGAAGATACTCACAAGATGGCGGAAGCAAACAAGGCTTTTGCTCACTATCGCTGGTAGTTTAAATTACTGGATCGACCGTATGCCTTGCAATGATCAATGTTTATTTAGCCTTACCGGCATAGTGCCGGATATTATTTTGCAATAATTGAGAAAGGAGGGGTGACATGAGTAACGAAGCAAATTTAAGCCATATCAGGAATATTGGAATAGCTGCCCATATCGATGCCGGTAAAACCACAACCACCGAAAGGATCTTGTTTT
>PUKR01000228.1 GCA_003552365.1 Syntrophomonadaceae bacterium | reverse complement strand
GCTTTGGGAAAAAGGTATCTATGGCAACGGGGAAAAATACAGCTGGATCAACCAGCTCGGCACAAAAACGTCTCATTATAACACCGATGTTCTTTTCCACAACCCGGTCCATCACCCCCTGCTCAAGGAAATGCATACGGCGATTCCTTTTTACCTCGGCCTGGCGCCAGGATTTGCTTACGGTATTTACTTTGACAACAGTTACAGGAGTGAATTTGATTTTGGCAAAACTGATCCCGGCAAAATTAGCTTTAAAGCAGAAGGCGGGCACATAGATTACTATTTTATTTACGGACCAACTGCAGGAGACGTGCTTAAAGGCTACGCTTTGATTACCGGGGCCCACCCCCTGCCGCGGAAAAATTTTTTGGGTTACCATCAGAGCCGTTTCAGCTATGAAAATGAAAAAGAAGTTTTTTCGGTCGCTGAAAACCTGCGCAAACATGGTATCCCCTGCGACGTTTTGCACTTGGATATTGCCTACATGGATGATTACAAAGTTTTTACTGTAGACCCTGAGCGCTTTAAAAACTTAAAGCGGCTGGCAAAGAAGCTAAAAAGAATGGGCTTTTCGCTGGTGGTTAATATTAACCCGGGGGTGAAAATAGACAACTGGTTCCAGGTTTACAGCCAGGGTAAGACAATGAAATACTTTGTGACCAATCCTGACGGAGAAATTTATGAGGGGGCGGTGTGGCCCGGGCCGTCGGTGTATCCCGACTTTTTACGCTCGGAAGTGCGCCGGTGGTGGCGAAGCCAGCACCAGGAATTTTTAAGCGGCGGTATCGATGGGATTTGGAATGATATGAACGAACCCTCTGATTTCAGCCGGGCAAGCGGGACCCTGCCAGGCGATGCAGTGCACATAAATGACAGGGGTGAGAAAAAGAGCCATGCCGAAGTGCATAACATCTACGGATTATTGCAAGCCCGGGTTTCCAGGGAAGCCATGGAAAGATATAAGCCGCAGGAGCGGGCGTTTGTGTTGACCAGGGCTGCTTTTGCGGGCAGTCAGCGTTACAGCGCTTTATGGACCGGGGATAATGCCAGTTTATGGGAGCATCTGGAGATCAGCATCCCCATGATCTTAAACCTGGGTTTAAGCGGAATCCCCTTTGCCGGGGCCGATGTGGGTGGTTATCGCGGCGACTGCAGCGAAGAGTTGATGGTCCGCTGGATGCAACTGGGCGCTTTCTTGCCATTTTTCCGCAACCACAGCGAAATTGGCACAGCCCGCCAGGAACCATGGCATTACAGCGATGAAACTTTGAAGTTAATCCGCAAGTATATAAAGCTGCGTTACCGGTTTATCACCTATTTTTACAACCTCTTCAGGGAAAGCTCTATAACCGGGGCGCCGGTAGTCCGCCCTCTCTTTTATCATTACCAGGACGATCCGCGCACCTATAATATTAACGATCAATTTCTCTTAGGCGAAAATGTTATGGTTTGCCCGGTTACTCGGCCGGGTATAGACTCCCGCCAGGTATATCTGCCCGAGGGATTATGGTATAACTACTGGACGGGGAAAAAAATAAAAGGCGGGCGGCACCTTGCCTGTGAGGCGCCCCTGGAAACCCTGCCCCTGTTTGTTAGGGCCGGGGCGGTCCTTCCCCAGGACCATGATGCTCAATACATAAAAACAGGGAAGCCTGTTACAGTGGATGGTATCGGAGCGGATAAGATTACCATGCACTTTTATACAGGAGCAGACGGTTATTATAAGCTGTATGTTGATGACGGTATCAGCTATGATTACCTCCAGGGCGAATATTTCGAGAAGGAGTTTTTCTTTGCCGATGATCCGGTAGCTCCGGAAGTTAAGAGTACTGCTTCAAATATCACAAGGTATGTTCCGCCTGAAGTAGAGTACAAATTTCACGGCAT
Source organism: Syntrophomonadaceae bacterium (assembly GCA_003552365.1). Classification (GTDB taxonomy): domain Bacteria; phylum Bacillota; class Dethiobacteria; order DTU022; family DTU022; genus B1SED10-74M. The sequence continues at coordinate 1,095 of PUKR01000228.1, read as the reverse complement.
TCCCGTCAATAAAAGCTAGCCCCGGGTTTTAGTTTTTTCTTGATCCAGGACTGCTATAAAAAGGTCAACCATAGTGGGGTCAAATTGACCGCCGGCATTGGCTTTTAATTCTTCAACCGCTTTTTCAGGCGGCATCGCTTTGCGGTAGGGCCGATCATTAGTCATGGCGTCGTATGCATCGGCTACGGCAAGAATGCGGCATTCGACCGGGATTTCTTCTTCTTTCAAGCCCAGCGGGTAACCGCTGCCGTTCCAGCATTCATGGTGCTTGAGGATCAGATCGGCGATTCCGGAAAGATCGACCGAAGATAAAGCGATGCGGTAACCTTTTTCAGAGTGCTGCTTCATTAATGCCCATTCATCTTCAGTTAAGTTTCCTTTTTTAAACAATATATGGTCCGGGACGCCAACTTTACCCAGGTCATGGACCTGGGCCAGCAGGCGCAGATCGGAAAGCTGTTTATTGGGTAAATTCATTTTTTCACCCAGCTTAACACAAAGGTGTTCCAGCCTGCGGGCATGTCCCTCAGTGATAAAATCCCTTTCACCGAGTGTGGCCATCAGGGAATTAATGATTTGCGCCCTGGCGTCGACCCCCTTGTGCAATTTAGCCCGGTACATTAAATCATCAGCTTCTTTGAAAGTCTCCTGCAGCCTTTTACCGGGGTTTTCTGCAGTGGCATAGCCCAGCGAAACACTCAAAGGCAGCTGACCCTGCTTTTCCCGGTTATGCAGTTCCAGTTGTTTCTGGATTCGTGCAGTAATTTCTTCGCCGGTAACAGCAGTGGCTCTCGGTAAAATGGCAACAAATTCATCTCCCCCGACCCGGGCCAGGATATCTGATCGGCGCAGAGACTGCTTTAATATTTTGGCGCAGGTGATTAAAAGCTGATCTCCCCTGGCATGTCCCACTGTATCGTTAACCAGTTTTAAGCCGTCAAGGTCCACCGAAATAATCGTAATCGGGGACTCTCTGCTTTCATCCAGTCTTTCCAGCTCATTTTCAAAATAAACCCGGTTGTACAGGCCGGTTAACTGATCATGCAGGCTTAAATATTTAAGCTGTTCTTCGTAATGTTTGCGCTCGGTGATATC
>PUKR01000214.1 GCA_003552365.1 Syntrophomonadaceae bacterium | reverse complement strand
ATATCGTAGTGGCCGAAGGGACCAGCATTCCCTATAACGACCCGGTAATCGAAAATGCCAAGAAAAAAAGCGATCTGGTCCGTTGCTTGATGGAAGAAACCCCTGAATTAGATGCTTTTGGTAATCCCAAACTCGGTGGCGTTTCCCAAATCCTGCGGCGGGTGTTAAAACTTGAACTGGGTTTAAAAAAAATCGAAGAAGTGCGCACAACCGATCTCGGCTTTACCCTCCGGGGACTGGCGCCTTCGGCCGACGACATTATCTTAGGTATCCGCTTTGGAATCAGGGCTGCCGACATTTTGCTGGACGAAAAAAGATCCGGTTTTATGGTCGGCATCCATGGACTTGAAATAAGGGAAGTTCCTTATGAATACGCCTTGAAACCGAAAACCGTTAACCGCTCCAACAGGGAACTGAAGGCTTTAGGGGTATTCATTTCTTCCGACCAGCAGGGCAATAACAAGCAATAATTCAACTAAAAAGAAACTAAAAAAAGTATGATCCTTTATCAAATAATTGACAAGCTCACAGTAATGTATTACTATAAGCTTAAGTATTACTTTAAAAAGAGGTATTACCATGAAAAAAATTAGCACCGTAACTAAAAAGGGTCAGGTTACCATTCCTCAGATGGTACGCGAAGAATTAAACATTAGCTATGGCGAAAAAATTGAATTTGTTACAAATGAAAAAGGCGAAGTTGTTTTGAAGCCTGTAAAAACAGATCTGAGCGATATATATGGTGCTTTGCAGGATCGAAAACCAAAAGGATCTCACGAGGATCACCGTAAATTAGCCCAGGAGTGGGTGGCAAAGAAAAGGTCGGAGAAGGAGTAAATAATGCATTTCATAGACACAAACATCTTTTTGCGCTTTCTAACCAAAGATGACCCGGAAAAAGCAGAATCCTGCAAAAAGCTATTACAGGAAGCATCTGAAGGCAGAATCAAGCTATTCACTACCGATCTCGTTTTCGCCGAGTTGATCTGGGTCTTGCAGTCACCCGGGACATACAACTTGAGTCCATCAGAAATAAGCGAAATGGTTATCCCTCTTGCGATGATTAATGGCCTAAATTTTCCGGCAAAAAATTATTTACCCGCTATGATGGAGCTCTTTGTATCCTCTGATATTGACTTTATTGACATCTATAATCTATTTATGATGCGCAAACAGAATATCGAAAATATATATAGTTATGACAGTGATTTCGACCGCCCGGAAGAAATCTCCAGGGTGGAGCCTGCATAATGACTGCAGTTAAGATGCGATATCACTTTTTATCTCTAAACTAAAAAAATACGATAGGGGGTGTTAATGTGAAATGAATAAAACAACTAAGGGTGGAATTTTATTAATTATTGCCGGTGTATTATTACTGTTTAATCAGCTGGGCGCAATTCCCGGACAGATCTTTCTTTACATTTTAGCTTTTGGTTTCATTGCCACTTACGTTTTACTGGGGGCAAGAAAAGAATATGGCAATGTTGGCTTTCTCATCCCGGGTGTAGTTCTTTTAACAATAGCAATCTACGATGCGGCTTCAAAAGCGGAAGTTTTTGGTGGTATCAACCCGGCTTTTTTCTTTATCGGGCTTGCCTTAAGCTTCCTGGCAGTATTTTGGGCCCATACCTACTGGTTTAAAAGTTCGGACCACGGAGATCGTTTCTGGCCGGTTTACCCAACGATCGGGCTTTTGTTTGTAGCAGCCATAGTAGGCCTCGGCACAACCGGACGGTGGACTGAATATCTTGGAATGATCAATTATCTCTGGATTATTGCCTTAATCGCTGTTGGCGGATGGTTGATTTACAGCAGTATAAGAAAAAATAGGACTTCCTAAAATAAAACAGGGGACGGTTCTTTGTTTCAGACGAAGCAAGTGACAGTTCGATTTTTCTTTGTCGAAACAAAGAACCGTCCCCTGTCCTGTCCTGTTGCTGTTTATGAGAAAAATATATCTACAAGCTTGGGCAAAACTTTAGTGAGAACCAGGTCTTCCTGCTTAAAGTAGTCCATATTTTGCTCCAATTTTTCTCTGGGAATAGGATTGCCATGAGAAGGATAGATTGTGGAAGCTCCCTCCCGGATCATTTTTCGCCAGCTGCGATAACTGCTTTCCATGTCTGACACTAAAGGCATACAATAACGGTGGCCCAACCAATGCATCAGGTTAAACGCGGCATCACCACAAAAGCAAGAACCTTCATCCAATAACAATGAAATAGAATCAGGGCTATGCCCTGGTGTGCAGAGGATCTTACCCGGAACCCCCAGGGAGCGGAGCAGTTCATTATCATCCTTTTCTATTATGAAATCAGCATCTCCTAATTTTACCGGAGAGAAAAACATCCTGACCCCCTTAGATAACACATAAAATCCAAACCCGGAAAACACAACTCTCCAGTTGATAATTCCTCCACCAGTAACGGCACACTTTCCTTCTTCCAGGGGCTTCACAGCTTCTTTATGGACAATAATCCTGCAACCGGAAATTTCCCGCAAGAGGGCGGCAAAACCCGCATGATCTTCGTGATGGTGAGTTATAAAGAGGTAGCGTATTTCCCCGGGGTCTATTCCCTTACTTTCTAACTCTCGTAAAAACTGCGGAAACTTCTTCTTGCTCCCCCCTTCCACCAGTAAATACCCCCCGGCACATGGAAGCAGGTGTTGGTTCGTCAAGCCCAGATTAAAGCTGATGCCGGTTCCCATATTACCTTTTCCTTGCAAGCAAATATCAGGCTGCTTTTCTGATCTTTTGTGAGCATAACTCTTTTCAGCCACTGCGATACAACCTCCTCACTGATATAAGTAATAAAGTAATACAGGGGACGGTTCCTTGTTTCACTTGAATTAGCGGACAGCTCCATTTTTTATGTAACGAAACAAAGAACCGTCCCCTGTTCTGCTTTCTGCTGTTATTTTAACAGGCTTGTTTGCAAGCTAAACCTGACAAAAGTTTGTTTTTCAAATTTGGCGGTTCT
>PUKR01000264.1 GCA_003552365.1 Syntrophomonadaceae bacterium | reverse complement strand
CTGTTTTTACCATGGCTACCCGCCATGCCTGGATGTCATTGCTAGGGGTTTTGATCGGTATTTTTACCGCCGTTCCAATGGGCATATTTGTATCCAGGAATCAAAGATTAAGTAGCCTGGCTATCGACTTAGCCGGAATGCTTTATACAATCCCTTCTTTAGCTGTCCTCGGGTTTTTCCTTCCCTTTCTCGGCCTGGGCTGGATGCCAACCATTGCTGCATTAGTAATATATTCATGGCTGCCAATTCTAAGAAATACCTGTACAGGGATTGTAGGTGTAGATGCTTCTATTAAAGAAGCAGCAAAAGGAATGGGCGCCACCCCTTCACAGCTTTTAATCCGGGTGGAACTGCCTTTAGCTATGCCGATTATCATGGCAGCAATCAGAACGGTTACCGTTTTAACCGTGGGCATCACCACCATGGGCGCACTGGTCGGCGCAGGGGGTATGGGCAATTTAATTTTCCAGGGCATTTCAATGATGGACAACAATTTAATTTTGGCCGGCACTATTCCTGTTTCGTTAATGGCTGTGCTGTTCGATCAACTTTTAGGGCTGTTAGAGCGCAAGCTTCAAGCGGTGACAGGAGTTTCTTAAGCTCCCGGAATAGCTGGCAAACCAGCTATTTAATAAATATATAAAACAAAAAGCATTCAAGGTTAGGGGGGATGAGCTTAACCGGGAGAATTAGTTTAATCAAACTAACAAACCAAACTGTTAAAAAAATAGGAGGAAGAAATGAAAAAGAACAGTAAGTTTTTTGCCTTGATGTTAGTAGTAGTTTTTGCAGTAAGTATTTTTATGGTTACCGGGTGTGAAGGTGAAGAAGCACCTGAAGACACCGAGGATGAAGCGGCCGGTGAAATTGTTATAGCCGGAAAGCAGTATGCAGAGGGACTGGTTTTAGGCTACCTGGCTGCTCATATTATCGAAGCCAATACCAACATGGAAGTCGACACCGGTAAAATCGGCATGGGCCCGACTGAAATGCTGCACCCGGCAATCCTGGAAGAGCAAATCGACCTTTACCCTGAATATACGGGGACTTCCTGGATGGTAGTTTTGGAAGAAGATGAAATGCCCGAACATGACGTAATTCATGGCAAGGTTAAAGAAGCCTACGAGGAAGAATTTGGCCTGACCATTACAGATCCCCTGGGTTTTGAAAACACCTTTGCCATTGCTGTCACAGAAGAAACTGCAGAAGAATATGGAGTAAGCACACTTACCGAACTCGGTGAAGTAGAAGGATTGACCTTTATCGGCGACTCCACTACCTTTACCCGTGAAGATGCTTACCTCGGCCTGGAAAGGGTCTACGGCTTCGATATGGAACAGGTAGTTGTTGACACCGCCCTGTTTTATGAAGCTTTAGATCAGGGTGAAGGCGATGTAACCACTCTCTTCTCCACCGATGGTCGCTTAAAAGAATACGGCTTTGTAGTGCTCGAAGACGATAAAAACTTCTTCCCGCCCTACGATGCAATGTATGTAGTCCGTCAGGAAATTCTCGATCAGTATCCACAAGTCCAGGAGGCCCTGGAACCACTCTTCGGGCTTATCGACGAGGAAACAATGATTGAACTCAACTACCAGGTTGAGGTTGAGCAAAGGGAAGCAGAAGATGTAGCCATTGAATTTTTAGAAGAACAAGGGCTTATCTAAGATACAGAGAGGCGGAATACTGATGACCCGTGATATCAGTGTAGAATTGCAAAATGTAGACAAAATATATGATGTGGCCAAAGTAGTTGATGGGGTTAACCTGTCAATTAATAAGGGCGAGGTTTTAGTTTTGATCGGACCTTCCGGGTGCGGCAAAACCACCACCTTAAAAATGATCAACCAGCTAATTCCACATACTTCAGGCAAGATACTGGTTAACGGGGAAGATGTGACGAAGCTCGACCCGGTCGAGCTTCGTCGCTCAATCGGATACGTGATCCAGTATATTGGATTGCTTCCCCATTTAACCATCGAAGAAAACATTACTTTTGTTTTGCAATTAACCAAACGGCCCAGGAAGGAACAGCATGAAAAGGCTTTAGAGCTGGTCGAAAAAGTAGGCCTCCCCGAGGAGTTCCTGAAGCGTTTCCCCAGGGAACTGAGCGGCGGTCAACAACAGCGGGTCGGAGTGGCCCGGGCGCTTGCCGGCGATCCGGCAATTCTCCTAATGGACGAACCTTTCGGCGCCGTTGACCCCCTGACCAGGGAACAGCTGCAAAATGAGCTGCTGCGCCTGCAGGAAGCCATTCAAAAAACTATTGTTTTTGTTACTCATGATATGCAGGAAGCTTTCAAGATTGGCAACCGCATTGGCATTATGAAAGAAGGTAAGCTGGTGGCCATGGGCAGCTCCATGGAAATCATCAAGACAGAAGATGAATTTGTGCAAAACTTTATCGGCCGGGGCGCACTTTTTGATGTGCTCGATAATATCCCGGTTACAAGGGTTTTGAAAAAAGACGTTCCCACTGTCCGGGAAGGAGATTTCTTGAATCGTAATGCCGACCTGAACGGCTGGGAAAATGTTTTTGTCCTTGATAACAAAGGGGTTTGCCATGGTTATGTCCCCCTCGAAAACCTCGATTCATCGGGTAAAATTACCAGTGACAAATTGCTTTCGCTGTCTGGTTCCTGTCCGCCCGATCTTTCCATAAAAAAAGCGGTGGAAGAAATGCTTTACGGGGGGCGCACCTGGATTCCTGTTGCCGATAGCAACGATATCTTCCAGGGCATTGTTACCTTTGATTCCTGTGCTAACCTGCTTTCGGAAGAGGGTGGCAAGTAATTATGGATGTATTTATGCAGGCATGGATGTATTTTATAAACCGGAGAGAATACATGTTTGAAACCCTGGCCGACCATTTTATACTGGTAATTTGGGCCACAATTATAGTAATTCTCATCGGCGTGCCCGTGGGCCTTTTAATCTCGCGCACTAACCGCTTAAAAGAAATTGTGATCGGCACAGTGGGGATGTT
>PUKR01000118.1 GCA_003552365.1 Syntrophomonadaceae bacterium | reverse complement strand
GTGGATGAAAACTGGGCCAAAGCTTACCGTGGAATGCGGGAAGTGACCGGTCCCGATGTTCAGGGGCCCACCCCGGCATCAATGCAGGACTGCGAATCCATAGTGGTTATCGGCCCCGAGCTGGAAGAAACTCACCCGGTTGCCGCTATGGCGGTGCAGCAGGCCGGCCGTTTTGGCAAATCTACCATTATCCGAATTGCTGCCGGTGAAAAGCAAAAGAGCACCTGGGAAGAATTGGATATAAAGCCCGGGCCCGGTAGTGAAACGGCTGTTTTAAAAGGGATCACCGCTGCTCTGCAGGGAGAAGATCCAGGAAAAGCCGCTGCAGAAGCAGGATTATCCGCCGAGGAACTGAAGCAGGCTGCTGAGGAAATTTCTAAAATCAACAGCTGTACAGTTGTATCTTCAGCATGCCTTAATGCAGCCGATGACAACTTCATCGAAGCTCTACTGGAAATGGCCAAAGCTGCCGGACAGCTTGCCAAAGGCAGAAGTGACCTGTTGCTTTTATCCGGCTTTAGCAACGCAGCCGGCACCATTGTCCTTGGCGGTTCACCTTCTTTCGGGCCCGGCTTTGTGGCTTTGAATGGTGAAGCCGGATTGAGCAGGGATGAAGTTATTTCAGCCGCCGAAGAAGGAAAAGTTAAGGGAGTCCTTTCTTTCGGGGATTTACCTGCCGCAAAGAAACCCGGCGGACTTGAATTTTTAGCTGTTTCCTGTTACGAAGGCAACCAGGCACCGGAAAACAGCGATGTTAAGCTGCCATCTTTACCGGCTGCCCGTAAGCGAGGATTGTTTACCAATTCTTCTGGATTTACGCAGATTAATGAAAGTGCTTTAGCAAATGGCAGCGATGTAGTTGAAGACTGGAAAATAATCTGCGACCTGGCTGAAGCAATGGGCGAAAAATGGAACTACTCTTCCCTGGAAGATGTGCGGGAAGAAATGCAAAACCTGGATGCCGGTTAGAGGACCATTCTCTATTAATTCCCGGCGCCGCAGGCAAAGGGATAAATCAAGGGAAAGCCTTGGAAAACCGGGAGGTTAAGGAAGAAAAGTACCCGACTGACTGAAGTGATCAAAAACTATTCAGGCAGTCGGGTACTATCTTAAATTCTATGCAAAACGAGCAGGCAATACTCAAAGTTTCGGAAATTAACCGCTACGTAAAAAGCTTGATCCAGGGAGACCCCAGGTTAAGCGATTTGTGGGTCACCGGGGAAATATCAAATTTTAAACACCACCGTTCCGGGCACATGTATTTCACTGTTAAAGACAGCTATGCTTCCCTGCGGTGTGTTTTTTTTCGCAGGGAAAACATGCGCTGTCCATTTGATCCTTCAGATGGCATGGAAGTTATTTTACACGGCAACCTTTCGGTATACGAACCAGCCGGAACTTACCAGCTTTATGTTTCAGAAATGGAACCTGCCGGAATGGGTTCATTGTACGTGGCCTTCGAACAATTAAAAAAGAAATTGGAAGTTGAAGGTCTCTTTGATCCAGGTCAAAAAAAAGAGTTACCCCTTGTTCCCCGTAAGATTGCCCTGGTTACCTCTCCGAGCGGGGCTGCGCTGCAGGATATCCTTTTAACCACTAAAAAACGCTTTCCTTATGTCCACCTGGTAGTAGTGGAAAGCCTGGTCCAGGGAGCGGGGGCAGGATCAGACATAGTCCGTTCGCTCGAACTGATCAACAAGCGGAGCGATATTGATTTAATTATTTTAACCCGCGGTGGAGGTTCCCTTGAGGATCTATGGCCGTTTAACGAAGAAAAAGTAGCAAGGGCCATATTTCATTCGGAAATACCTGTAATTTCCGCAGTTGGCCATGAAACCGATTTTACAATTGCTGATTTTACCGCCGATTACCGCGCTCATACTCCCACTGAAGCCGCAGCTGCGGCAGTACCGGTAGCGGAAGAAATGCTGGCTGAGATTAGAAAGCTGCAGGACAGGGCTGCCCTCGCTTTAAAAAACCGGGTCCAGCAAGAAAAACAGCGCCTGGATCATATTGTCAGCGAACGTTTTTTCAAGCGTCCCTCGGAAAGGATAAATAATTCCCGGGAAAAATTTAACCGTCTGGAAAAAGACTTAAAAAGGGAAATCACCCGCTTGCTGCAGGCAAAGGGGATGAAGTTAAATGGCCTGGTCGATAAAATGGAAAGCTACAGCCCCCTGAAGGTTATGAGCCGCGGATACAGTTACTGTCGTGATGAAAACGGTAATATAATTAGATCGGTTAAAGACATCAAAACTGGGCAGCTTCTACAGCTTAGCTTTAAAGATGGAAGGGCAGATTGCCGTGCAGAAAATGTTGAGGAGGACTGCAGCATTGACAGAAAACAAAATTGAAGATATGTCTTATGAAGAAGCGATAAAAAAATTGGAGGAAATAGTCCAGCGCCTGGAGAATGCCGAGATACCCCTGGAAGAATCACTGTCTTCGTTCCAGGAAGGGATTGCCCTGTCCAGGTTCTGCCGGGAAAAACTGGCAGAGATTGAGTACCGGGTAGAATACCTGTTAAAGGAAGAGCAGCAGCAATCTCTTAAAGATATCGGCGAAGGTGAGGATGAATTCAAAGATGCCGGTGAAAATGATGGTGGTGTAAATAATGAATGAGTTAGACTGCTACCTTGATGATAAAAGAAACCTTGTAAACCAGGCTCTAAAAACCTGCCTGCCGCAAAAAGGTCCCACGGCGGTAAGAGAAGCAATGAGGTATAGCCTGGAAGCCGGGGGCAAAAGGCTCAGGCCAATCCTTACCCTGGCGGTTGCGGACACCTTAAATTACAAGGATAACTCGGTTATGGATGTAGCCTGCGCTTTAGAACTGATTCACACCTACTCCCTGATCCATGACGATTTACCGGCAATGGATAACAGCGATCTGCGGCGCGGCAAACCAACCTGTCACAAAGTTTTTGGCGAAGCAAATGCAGTTTTAGCCGGGGACGCCCTCCTCACCCTGGCTTTTGAGGTTCTTGG
>PUKR01000125.1 GCA_003552365.1 Syntrophomonadaceae bacterium | reverse complement strand
GGTTTTTCATTGTGCTTAAATACAGCTGTTCACCCGGGTTGGAGTAATAATCTTCCCCGTTGATCGCTGTAATCTCTAATTTCAGCGAGCCTTTATACTCGGCTAGCAATTCACCCAGCAAAAGAAGGGTAACAATACCCGAGGCATTATCGATTGCGCCAGGGGTGCCCTTTTTGCTGTCTATATGCGCCAAAAAAACCAGGCCGGGAGCCTTGCGATCTCCTTTACGGGCCACTACGTTACAACCTTCAGAAGGGATTCTTTCTGCCCTCACTTCCATGGTGATTATCTTTCCATCATAAGCAGAAAGCCTTTCCCCTTCCACATCTTTCATATAAACTGCCGGTATATTAAAATCTCCGTCTTCAATTAAAGGAAATGGATAGATCCCTCCGGCTATCTCAAGGTTCATACCGGTTGCTGAAATTATCCCGTCAAACCCCTTGGATTCAAGCAAGCCGATTATTTCCCGGTGTTCCTGCGGGTTGTAGAAAGGAAAGTTTTTGGGCATTAACTGTTCCTTCGCTATTTCACCTTTTAAAAGCGCAATCTTTCCCGCCCCATCCACCTGCTTTAACTGCTCCAAGCTTGCTATTGTGCACAACTCTCCTTTAAGTTTACCGCCCAAAGAATAAGGACAGGTAAACACCCCGAATGATTGTCCGTCTACTTCTATACCGGCGCCATGTTCATGCCAGTCAAAACAGGGAAATTCCGGCATCTCAACATCAAAACCATAAGATTTGAGTTGTTCCGCAAAAAACCGGGTGGCGCTCTTATTTCCCTCAGAACCCACACACCGCTCGCCAATCTCACTGCAAAGTAGTTTCATATACTGATTACTCTTTTCCAGCATCAAACCTTTACTAATTGACATGGACCGCCCTCCCTCTCTTCCATCTAAATAGTCTGGGAAAAATGTTTAAGCACTCGCAAAGCCCTCAAGGTGTTCCAGCGACTTGGCTTACCCGGTTGCTCCATATCGAAGTGAACTTTCCCGGGAAGTTTAGCCTGCAGGGGCCAGGTGCCGTCTTTTCTGCGTTTGTTTTTAGTGATCTGCAGGGCATCGGCCATGCGGGGATCATAAGGCTTGTTGGCAAAACAAAAATAATCAAGAGCACGCAAGATATCATAGCGCCAGCGAAACGGATATGAAAGCATGGTCATTTTGGAATTCATGGGTTTTCCGGTCCGGTGAGACCGGTAGAGCTTGTGGGTGAGCAGCTGCTCTTCACCTTTTGCTATTGTCTCTTCTACTTCGGCAAGCCTGTAACAGTAGCCTGCCCGGCTATAAGCAGCTAGACCCTCCAGTACATTTATGGTGGTGTGTACTGAAAAATGGCGATCACCTTGATGATAAAGGCAGTTCCAGCCACCACCAGGCAATATTGTATGCAGCAGCAGGTCTATGCCGTTTTTTAGAAGGCTTTCTTCTGCTGCAAAATATACCGCTATCCCGAGAAACATGCCGTCAATGCAGATATCACTGGTTCTAACCGTTTTGGCGTATTTTAGACCGCCATCGGGGTTGGGTTCTCTTTCCAGGATAATTTGCACTGTTTCCCGGCAGGCCCGATTTGTCGATGGCATACCCAGAGTTTTTAAGTCCAGCAAAGTATAGTGTGTACAAATCCATTTAGGCTGGTAAAACCCTTTCCCCCAGTGGCCATCAGGCTTTCTGGCCTCCAACAGTTTCCGGCCCCATCCTTTCCGGGCTATACTATCCTGCAGAGCGGATAATTCGGATTTACCTGCTCCGAACAGGTCCCGTTTAACCTGGTAGGCAATTGAAACATCGCCTTCGAGCAACCACTTAATAATATTACTGGACGGTTTAATTTTCGTTTCCATGGTGAGATTATATCATTAAATTTCGGGACACAATAAAAATCAACAAACCCAAGAATAGAAAGAATTGCTGTCCCAGGCATGTCTCCGCACCTTACGCAACTTGACTGCCGTAAATAGTTAGCCGCACGAACCTTGTAAGCACAAGCAAGCCTCCCCGGATTGATGTCAACTTCTGATTACATGAACCATTCTTGCGATTAAAAATTTTCATTGTGTCCCGAAATTATTTCTTGTTGTATTGTGGCCACAAACAAGCTATAATATAGCTACATTATTTTATAAAAGGATTTGGTGATCATGGAAAAAGTTGGGGTGAGAGAATTCAAGAATCACCTGGGACGCTATTTAAAAAAAGTAAAAGCAGGTACAATCGTTACTATCACAGACCGTAATAAACCGGTTGCCCGCTTAGTTCCTTTGAGCAGCCAACTGCCTGATAAGGTAAACGAGATGCTCGAAGACGGAAAGGCTTCATGGTCTGGCGGTAAACCGGGGTGTATAACTCCTGTATCTCTCCAACCGCACTCGGAAAAAACTCTGGGAGAAATGGCAGTGGAGGATCGCAGATGATTTGTTATTTAGATACCAGTGCTCTAGTGAAACTATATGTTGCAGAGGAAGGAAGCAGCACAGTGCATCAGCATCTAGAAAGCGCAGCGCTTGTTGCCACCTCAAAAGTAGCTTATCCGGAAGCATGTGCTGCTTTTGCCCGCAGTTTCCGGGAAGACTGCTTAATGGAAAAAGCCTACAAAATAGCACTGGCAAATTTTAAATCCGAATGGCCTTCATACTACATTCTTGAATTTACAGATTCAGTGATGATTAAGGCTGGCGAGTTAGCTGAAAAATACAGCTTACGCGCTTTTGATGCCATTCATATGGCCTCTGCCCTTACCCTTTCAGATTATTTAAGCGGGAAAGATAAAGAAACCATAGAGGTAGGTTGCTGGGATAAAAAACAGGCTGAGGCCTTTAAGCTAGCCGGGCTAGCAGTTTTTCCATAAGTATGGCTGACCTTCTTTATTATTGGATAGTTTTTATCTTTTTATCTGTAGGGGACACATGCGTGTCCCCTACCTCTGTTATTAAGTAAAAAAGCAGGAAAACAAGTCAAACAGGCGAATTATGAAAAATTTCGG
>PUKR01000106.1 GCA_003552365.1 Syntrophomonadaceae bacterium | reverse complement strand
GTGGAGGCAAGCACCAGTTCCGGTTCAAGTTCAATAATCTTTTCGATACTCGGGGAATCAAAACCGCCGACAACTTCCTTCTCCATCGCTTCAGGCGGGTAATCGCAGTACTCGGTTACCCCGACTATTTGATCCTCAAGTCCCAGGGCAAAACTAACTTCAGTATTGCTGGGGGAAAGTGAAATTATCCTTTCCGGAACCCCTTCAATTTTTACTTCCCGGCCCATTTGATCGGTAACCACTGATCCATGATCAGCTGGTTCCTCATCTTCCGGTTCATCTGCCTCCTCTTCAACCTCTTCTTCCACTTCTTCAGGTTCAATAGCTTCTTCCGGTTCTTCACAGCCAAAAACAGCAAACATAACCAGGGCTGCTACGACTGCAAACAATAACAAACTCTTTTTCACTGCCGTTCACTCCTCTTTCACATTTAAATTTTGTTAAGCAGGGAAAGCCGGAGTTAAATGTTTAAAAACAAAAAAACCACGGCAAAACGTGGTTCCTACCCCGCTTTACCCTTTCACCCGAAGGGGTTAAGCGTGCTGTCAGGCAGGTCTCCTGGCTCGTGTTCACAGCGCCTCCTGCCTTCCCGGCATAGATTTACCAGTGGCTTTAGAAGGCGCTCCCACTTACAGTGGCGGGACCGCGCCGGACTTTCACCGGCTTCCCTATTAAGTCTTTAACACCCGACTAGCCTTTATTTAATTGCCGGTTGTTATTATAGCATTATCACAAATAAATGTCTATCTGTAAAACATGTCTGAGACATGGGTTGAAGCTTAAGTTCCCCGCCTGGGTTCCGCGGGATCGGTTTCCACCTGCACCGGCTCTTTAAGGAAGCCGATATTGGCCAGGGTAAATATAACCAGTGCCACCCAGATAAAACAAAAACTAACCAGGTGAGTCACGGAAAAATACTCTCTAAAGACAAAAATCCCCAAAATAAGGTTAATCGTGGGAGCGATATACTGCAAAAACCCCATCATCGAAAAAGTGGTTTTTTCAATACCCTTAGCATACAAAAACAGCGGGGTAGCTGTAATAATACCTGTTCCGGCGAGCACAAACTTCAAAGGCCAGGCAACCGATCCAAGAGCCCCTACTCCGGTATATTCCAGGCTGAGGATATAAAAAAGGGCTATAGGGGTAACTATAAAGGTTTCCAGGACCAGGCCGCTTACCGGATCCAGGCGGATTATTTTTTTAATCATGCCGTAAGAAGCAAAAGTAAACGCCAAAACCAGGGCTATCCAGGGAATACGGCCGTACTGTAACGTGATAATCATCACCCCGGTAGCAGCAATGATCAGTGCAGCCAGCTGCCACCTTCCCAGCTTTTCTTTAAACACAGTAACTCCAAGTAAAACCACTACAAGGGGATTAATATAGTAACCCATACTTGCCTCGATTACAAAACCAGTGTTTACTGCATAAATATAAGTAAACCAGTTAAGGCTGATAATAAAGCCGCATAAAAAGATTAGCATGAGCTTTTTCTTGTCAGCCATTGAAGCAAATAAAGAAGCCCACCTGCCGGTTAAAATGATTACCAGGCTTACAACAACAAACGACCAGAAAATCCGGTGAGCCAGGATTTCGATGGCAGGCACCGCTTCCATAAGGTTCCAGTAGAGAGGCAGCAACCCCCACAATGTATAGGCAAATGTCCCATAAATTACCCCTGCCGTATTTGTAGTCATGCTGTCTGCAGATATTTTCACCCGTTGTTCACCTCAAAAAAACAAAAAAATAAGCTATATAATAATATAGCTTATACCTTTAATAGCGAACTGGCAAGGGGCCGCGATCAATCATTTAACGCAATTTGTTAGTTAAGCAAGAATATAAATCATCTAATAGTAAAGCACGAATCCCTCAGGAATTAAATGCCATTTCATAAAAAACCTGTAGCGATTACTTGCACCTTTAAATTTCTTTCAGTATTTTCTTTAACCGGTTATTTGCTATCATTGTTTTCTTCTTCGGCCATATCTGCATTTTGATGCCCTCTACCCCTCCTGAAACGCCTTGGACATACCGGTTCTCCTTCAAGGGCAAAAGGACCGCCATGAATGCGTAAAGCCTTGCCTTCAATAAGCGCACGCGATACTTTTTCACGTGCGGAAACCAGAATTCGCTGTAGAGTACTCTGGGCAATATCCATCCTCGCTGCACACTCGTGCTGCTCAAGCTTCTCCAAATCTTTCAACCGGAGCGCTTCCACTTCATCGACGGTTAGCACAACCTCGTCAAGCAAAGGCATCGGAATACCGGTTGGCTTAAAGTAAGTAAACTGGGGCATTGTGCTGACCCGGCGTGGTTTAAATGGACGCGGCATAGTAAAAACTCCTCTAAGTTTATTCATTTAGTTTCATTTATTTTAGCAAAAAGATCATCCTTAGGCAACTGCTTTATTAAACAAATATATTTAACCCTTAACAGTGTCAACCTGCCAGTTGTCGCGAAAATTAGCCGCCCATGTATAACAGCGATATTGAAGGAACAAAAAAGGATATCTGCTCATTTCATTGAAGTAATGAAGTGGTTTAAGCTTTTTACTTTAAACCGAATATTACTAATCAGCTCGTAAAACTAACCGGGATTAGATGCTTTTTAAATAAAGCTCCAATAACCAACTGTAAAGGGAGGACAAAAAATGGCAAAATACGAAGATCTGCAGGGCAAAAGAGTCCTGGTTACCGGTGCGGCCAGGGGCATCGGGCTCGCCACGGCACAGCGTTTTGCCGATGAAGGCGCTAAAGTTGTAATTTTAGACCTGGACCGTGAAGCCCTGGACAGGGCCTTAACTGAAAATCCGGCCTTCCAGGGAGGCATAAACGCTGACGTCAGTGACCCTGAATCCGTAAGAACTGCTTTCCAAAAGAATGACGAAATCCTCGGTGGTATCGATATCCTGATTGCAAACGCCGGGATCAGCATCCGCAAGCCTTTCCTGGAAATAACTGCGGAGCAGTGGAGCAAAGTAATCGGGG
>PUKR01000265.1 GCA_003552365.1 Syntrophomonadaceae bacterium | reverse complement strand
GGTGAAAAGTATGTCCTGGTTGATGATGAAGAAAAGCTAAAAGAGTATTCCCATGATGAAGTAGCGGAAGAAAAATATCACGGAATGCCGGAGGTGGTGGTTAAGCCAAACAGTACAGAAGAAGTCTCGGCGATAATGAAACTGGCCAACCGGGAAAAAATTCCGGTTACCCCCCAGGGGGCCAAAAGCGGGCTTTCAGGAGGCGGGGTGCCCGTGATGGGCGGCATCCTTTTATCGGTAGAAAGGATGAACCGGATTTTAGAGATCGATCAGGCTAACATGATGGCAATTGCGGAACCGGGGATTATAACCAACGACTTCAGCGCTGCCGTGGAAAAAGAAGGGCTCTTTTTTGCCGGCTACCCCATGAGCCTTTTAACCTGTTACCTGGGTGGGAATGTCGCTGAAAATGCCGGTGGCGGCAAGGCGATCAAGTACGGGGTCACCGGCCGCTATATCCTCGGAATGGAAGTGGTTCTACCTTCGGGGGAAATTGCTTTCTATGGAGGGAAACGGGTTAAAGATGTCACCGGTTACAACATGATCCAGTTGATGGTGGGTTCAGAGGGGACCCTGGGTATTTTCACCAAAATTATTGTCAAGTTAATCCCCTTACCCAAGGCTAAAACCGACATGATGGTTTTATTTGAAGACCTGGAGACAGCGATTGGTATAGTCCCGAAAATCATGACTGAAGTTGGGGTTACTCCTACCGGAATCGAGTTTATGGACCGGCTGACCCTGGAAACAAGCTGCAAGCATTTGGGCGAAAGCCTGGAACAGTACAAGAACGCCGGTGCCTTTTTAATAATAGAGGTGGACGGTAACGACGAGGAACAGGTCCTTAATGAATGCCTGGACATCGGTGACCTTTGCACGGAGAACGGAGCTATCGATGCTTTCGTAGCCCAGACCCCTTCCGACCAGGAAAGAATTTGGAAGCTCCGCCGCAATGCTGCTGAAGCGTTTAAAGCAATCAGCCCCCGTCAGACCCTGGAAGATATTGTGGTCCCCATGAGCGAAATCCCAAAAGTTTTGCCTGTTCTAGAGGAACTCTCTAAAAAATATGATGTTTTTATCCCCTGTTACGGACATGCCGGGGACGGAAACCTGCACGCTACCGTAGTTAAAAACCCCGAACACAGCGAAGAGCAGTGGCAGGAAATCCTGCCGAAAGTGCTTGCCGATATGTATGCGGAGATCAACAAGCTTGGCGGAACGATCAGCGGCGAACACGGTATCGGAAACAAACGCAAGCAGTTTTTACCGCTGGTGCTTGGCGAAACTGAAATTGAATCGATGAAAAGCATCAAAAGAGCCCTTGACCCAAATAACATCCTTAATCCGGGGAAAATATTTGATATTTAAGGGAAGGAGGTAATGGGCAGATGCAATGCAAGCTTCCATACGGAGATAGTGAATATATCTTAAACTACCCCGAAGAAAAAGTTAAAGGAGTTTTGGAAGGTGTGGCCATGCAGTGCCCCGCTTCCGAAGAAGCAGAGGTAAGCCGGGCTCTAGAAAACCCGGTCGATTCGGCGCCGCTTTCCCAGCTGGTAAAAAAGGGAGAGAAGGTCTGTATTATTATCGGCGATGTTACCCGTCTCTGGGTAAGACACCATGTGCTCCTGCCGCCGATTATAAATCAGTTGAACCGGGGTGGCATCGAAGATAAAGATATTTTGATCGTCAGCGCAACGGGTGATCACCGGGAACATACGTCAGAAGAACATCGCAAACTGGTGGGCGATGACATCTACCGCCGGATAAAAGTAACAGACCACCGGGCCCAGGCAGAAGAAGAGATGGTTAAATTGGGGACTACTGCCTACGGCAACGAGGTGTTAATTAACCGCAATGTAGTGGAGGCCGACCGGGTTATCCTAACCGGCGGGATTGTCTACCACTTCCTTGCCGGTTGGGGCGGAGGCAAGAAGGCGCTCATTCCCGGGGTGGCCGGTTACGATACAATCATGTCTAACCATACCCTGGCCCTGCATCCAGAGCCGGGAAAGGGTATCAACCCGGAAGTGCGAGCCGGCAGGCTGGAAGGCAACCCCTGCAGTGATGATATGGTCCAGGGGGCCAGCCTGGTCGGCCCCGATTTCCTGGTGAACAGCGTGATCAATGAAACAGAACATAAAATTGCCCTGGCAGTGGCCGGAAACTACCTCACTGCATTCAACCGGGGCTGTCAGTTTGTGGATCAGCATATGGCTGTGAAGATCGATGACCCCGCGCCCCTGGTGATTGCTTCCTGCGGCGGCTATCCCAAGGATATTAATTTCTACCAGACCTACAAAACAATCTACAATGCCCACTTTGCCCTGCAAAAGGGAGGAACGATGATTCTTCTAAGTGAAAGCCGGGAAGATATCGGCAACGACGATTTTGCTTCTATTTTTGTCGATTTTGACAATAATGCCGACCGGGAAGCATCCCTGCGACGGCAATATACCATCGGCGGCTACATGGGCTATCATACCGCAGTTATCGCTGCAGAAAACCGGGTCCTGGCTTTGACGGGGCTCGAGAAGGAAAAAGTAGCCAAAATGGGCATGACAGCAGTAACTTCAATTGATCAGGCCCTGGAAATGGTCAGGGAGAAATTTGGAGGTGATTTTCCGGATGCTTATATTATGCCCCACGGTGGGACCACCCTGCCCATGCCGGGTAAATAAACTAAATGAGACTTGATCGATTGTAAAAATTGTAAAGCTTGAATTTTAAGCTTAATTTTAAAGATTTAAAGGAGGAATTTAAAATGCCTATGGGTTTGTTGGCATTAATAGCCGCCCTCCCAATTTTACTGGTAATTATCCTGATGGCCGGGTTTATGTGGCCGGCAAAGAAAGCGATGCCCCTGGCCTGGGGCCTTGCTGTGATCCTGGGCCTCTTGGTCTGGCAGGTTGACATGGTAAGAATTATTGCCGCCTCGCTGGAAGGAGTCCTTTCCGCTATTGATATCCTGGTAATCGTTTTCGGAGCGATATT
>PUKR01000081.1 GCA_003552365.1 Syntrophomonadaceae bacterium | reverse complement strand
GCTTACCAGCAGCTACCTGGAAGAAAACCTGGCTGTATTTATAAATCTACTCAGGCAGGAAGGGCTTCCGGTAAGCACCACCGAAATGTTTGATGCCCTCAAAGCCCTTGAGCATGTGGATCTATCTTCACGTGAAGAATTTAAATCTGCCCTGCAGGCTACTCTTGTTAAAAATACACGTGACCGGGGCTGTTTTAACCGCCTGTTCGATAACTTTTTTGTCCCTCCCGAAGTTCAGGCGCAGCGCAAGAAACAGGTAGAACATAGAAAAAAACAGTTCACCCATGAACTGGACCAGGCCCGTAAAGAATTGCAGTTTAAAGGTGAAAACCTTCAACTTTCCCCTGAAGAGCTGGTTCAATACAGGAGTATGTCAAAAGAACAGCGGGAAAAATTGAAGCAGTTTATGTACAAAACTGAAACCGGTGTGAATGTAGAATCCAGGTTTCGCCCAATTCTTGAGTCTGTGGTTAAAAGTCATTTACGCTATTGTAAAAACCAGCAGGGACAATCAAACCGGCAAGATGAAACCGGCGGCAGCGGACGGGGTGAAGGAGCCGGTGCGGGTAAGAATAAAGATGAACTGCTGCGTGAAATGGACATTCAGGCAATAACAAAAACAGATTTGCCGGAAGCGGAACAACTGCTGCAGCAATTATCACGAAAGCTGGCTGTAAAAATACTGCGCCGCAGGCGCAGCGGCCCTCGCAGCGGAGTGCTTGATTTACGGCGCTCTTTAAGGGAGAATATGCGTTATGGGGGAACAATTTTTAAGCTTAAGCATAAGTCTAAGCGCCGTTCAAGACAACAAATTCTGCTTCTTTGTGATGTGTCCGGTTCAATGAAAAGTTACAGCACTTTTGTGATTCAGTTTTTGCATGGCCTCAGGGAAACTGTCCGCGACCTTTCCTGTTTTACCTTTGCCGACCGCCTTGAAAATTTAACCGGGGAATTAAAGGGTAAAAATGATTTGCAGTACTTGCTGGACCGGGTTATCCGGCGCAGTGAGACCTGGGGTGGAGGGACTAACCTTGGCATTTCGTTGGAGGTGCTAAATAAAAAATATCCGGATCTTTTAAATAACAGGACTTCGGTGATTGTAGTAAGTGATACAAAAACTATTGCTCTAGATCAGGCTGCCAAAGAACTGGGTTCATTAAAAGACCGGGTTAAAAGGGTTATCTGGCTGAACCCCATGCCAAAGGAGCAGTGGCCCGAATACCGGGCTGTGGGGACTTTTGCCGAAATGGTGGAAATGTGGCCATGCAACACGATAGCCCAGCTGGAAGAAGTGCTTACCGGCAGGTTATAGGACTGGACCTGAGGAAAACAAAATCAGGCAGGTAAAAAAGTAAGCCAGGTTTTTATAGTTCCTTACCCCGGGTAAGCTTTGGATAAACTAACCGTTACTGTCCGGCCTTGCTGCATTTCGGAAAGGGGCGATTGCCCGCGATGAGCCGGCATCAGTCAGAAACAAAGCAAGGCTGAGCAGACAAAACAAACCTTATAAAAAAACAGGAGGCAAGCCAAAATGACTAAACGCATAGCAGTAGCCGGTAAAGGTGGTACCGGGAAAACAACTCTTTCCGCCCTGCTGGTTCGTTACTTGATGGAAAATAAACCGGGAAAAGATATTTTAACTGTCGATGCCGATGCCAATGCAAATTTCAACGAAGCTTTAGGGGTGGAAGTAGAAGAAACTATCGGCACTATCCTGGAAGATACCAAGGATCCCAAGGCTGTTCCTTCCGGGATGACCAAGGATGTCTTTATCGAATACCGGCTCAGCAGGGCCATGATCGAAGAAGATGCTTTTGACTTGATCGTCATGGGGAATCCCGAAGGCCCGGGGTGTTATTGCTACCCCAATGACCTGTTAAAACGCTACCTGGAAAAGCTAAGCAAAAACTATGATTTTATGGTTATTGATAACGAAGCGGGCCTGGAACATTTGAGCAGGCGCCTGATTCCTTCCATAGACCTGCTTATCGTTACCAGTGATCCAACCGCGAGGGGAATTCGTTCGGCCGGCCGGGTCAAAGATATCGTGGAAAAAGTCAACCTCGAGGTGGCTAAAATGGGCCTGGTTATAAATCGCAGCCGGGACGGGGAAGTTGACTCGCTGGCCGGTGAAATTGAAAAAACCGGGCTGGAACTGCTGGGAGAAGTGCCCCAGGATTTCGTGGTGGGCGAGTATGATCTCGATGCCAAACCTCTTTTGAAATTGCCGGATGATTCAAAGGCGGTGCAGGGATCGCAAAAGCTGTTTGAATCAATTCTTATTTAATGATCCGGGTTTAAAAGTTCTGGCAGGTGAAGATAAAGCCGGGAAGGTGAAAATATGATTTTTGATCACCGGGAGCAGGCCGGAAAAAAGCTGGCTGCGGAACTTGCCGCATATCGTGAGCGGGATCCGCTGATCCTGGCTGTGCCCAGGGGCGGAGTTGTGGTGGCAGCCCCGGTATGGGAAAATCTTGGCGGCGAACTGGATCTGATCATTACCCGTAAAATCGGCGCGCCAAATCAACCTGAACTGGCCATCGGGGCGGTAGCTGCTGACGGGTTTTCTCTGCTCAACAAGGAATTGATTTCCCGGTTAAATGTGCAGGAAAACTATGTTGAAGAAGCCGCCAGGAAGGAACAGGCTGAAATTAAACGTCGCCTGGATGATTACCGCGGTGAAAAGCCCATGCCTTCAGCAGAACAGCGCCTGGTAATTCTTATCGATGACGGAGTGGCCACCGGTTACACGTTGCTGGCGGCGCTGAAAAGCCTGCAGCAAAAAACACCTTCCAGGTTAATCCTGGCGGTTCCGGTCGGGCCTCCTGATACTTTCAGCATGCTTGAAAAGGAAGTGGATGAACTTTATTACCTGGATGCCCCGGCTGATTTTGCTGCAGTTGGCCAGTTTTACAGGGATTTCCGGCAGGTTGGCGATGAAGAGGTAAAAGAGATTTTAAAAAAAGTGTGGCGGGAAGAAAAATGAGCCTGTTTTAATTAGGGAGGGTGTTTCATGGCTGAAGATAACTTAGATATTAAAAAGATATTATCTGTAATTCCTCACCGGTACCCGTTCTTGCTCGTTGATCGGCTTACAGATTTGGTTCCCGGTGAAAAAGCGGCGGGGATAAAAAATGTAACCATAAATGAACCGTTTTTCCAGGGACATTTCCCGGGAGAACCCGTAATGCCGGGGGTTTTAATCGTCGAAGCATTGGCCCAGGTCGGGGCGGTGGCGATCTTGAGTATGGCTGAGAATGAAGGCAAACTGGCCCTTTTTACCGGGATTAATAATTTCCGGTTCAAACAGATGGTTAAGCCCGGGGACCGGCTCGAACTGGCAGTTACTATGGCCGGAATGCGCCGTAATATGGGCAAAGGGGAAGCGGAAGCTAAAGTAGACGGAAAAACGGTAGCCGGTGGAGAGCTCTGGTTTGCCCTGGTAGACCGGGAAGGGGGCTAAACTTGTCTGTCTGTTCAGCTCTCGCCGGACTGTTTCCATTTTGCTTTAACAGCCATTGTAAGCGTTTTATCTGCAGGCGGCTCCTGCCCAAAAAGTAGTGAGGCTGTGTAGGGCAATTGATTTAACAATGTAACCAGGGCCGTATGGGTCAGCTTTGTCTAAAAAATTGACTTTTTAAGCCTGGTAGTGTATAATCTTTTCCAGTTGAATAGAGTTACTCTTATCCAGAGCGGAGGAGGGACAGCCCCGATGAATCCCGGCAACCGGTCCATGTGATATCGGTGCTAATTGCTGCGGGATGGTGATATCCCGGGAGATGAGGGGTGCCAAGAAGGCCTCTTGAAAGAGAGGCTTTTTACGTTTATAGGCCTCTTGAGATAACAGTGGGTGGTGATAATTTCTGGCGGGTTTAAATTTAAATACCGGTAAGTGATGTTTTGTTGGAGTAAAGCTCTGGAAGGCTGTCTCAGGACAGGTTTCCAAATAATAAGCTGTTTTAATTACTAAGGAGGAAAAACCAGTGCATCAAAATAACTATCTATTTTCTTCAGAATCGGTAACAGAAGGGCATCCGGATAAACTTGCAGACCAGGTGTCCGATGCCATTCTTGATGCGATCATGGAGAAAGATCCCCAGGGAAGGGTAGCCGCGGAAACTTCGGTTACCACCGGCCTGGTTTTGGTCTGCGGTGAAATAACCACCGAATGCTATGTTGATATTCCCACCATAGTCCGTGATACTGTAAAAGATATCGGCTATACGAGGGCAAAATATGGTTTTGATGGAGATACCTGTGCGGTATTGACTTCTATTGACGAACAGTCGCCGGATATTGCCCAGGGGGTGGATGAAGCATATGAAGTCAGGGGCAAAGAAAAGAAAGACAAGTATGATCTTGTCGGTGCCGGAGACCAGGGGATCATGTTTGGCTACGCCTGTGAAGAAACTCCTGAACTAATGCCCATACCCATTGCTTTGGCCCACAAAATGGCCCAGCAGCTGGCAAGAATCCGCAGAGATGAAGTCCTGGACTACCTGCGGCCGGACGGCAAAACCCAGGTAACCGTGGTCTATGAAAACGGTGAGCCGGCATTTTTGGAAAATGTAGTCGTTTCCGCCCAGCACAGTGATCAGGTGACTTTAGAAAAAATTGAAAAAGACCTGGTCGAACATGTTGTGCGTGAGATTGCTCCCGAAAAGCTGATCACCAAAGACACCCGCTTTTTAATCAACCCTACCGGACGTTTTGTTGTTGGCGGTCCGCAGGGTGATGCCGGGTTAACCGGCAGAAAAACGATTGTTGACACTTATGGCGGTTATGCGGCACACGGTGGAGGCGCTTTCTCCGGCAAGGACCCGACGAAAGTTGACCGGTCGGCATCTTATGCAGCCCGTTATGTTGCCAAAAACCTTGTGGCAGCCGGCCTTTGTTCGCGGTGCCAGCTTCAGCTGGCTTATGCTATCGGGGTGGCCCACCCGGTATCAATGATGGTAGAAACTTACGGCACGGAAAAAGTACCGGTTAAAGTGATAGAAGAAATGATCCGCAAGCACTTTGATTTAAGGCCGGCGGCGATTATTGATCATTTGCAGCTGCGGCGCCCGATTTACCTGCAGCTGGCAGCATACGGTCACTTTGGCCGCCCGGAACTGGATCTGCCCTGGGAAAGGCTTGATAAGGTGGACCAGCTCAAAGAAGCGCTTGGTTAAAACTGCCGGGACTGTCTTTTTAATCTTTCAAGTATTAAAAAAAGGGATAGTTCTCGCGGTAGAGAATTAAATAGGAAATTAAAATTATAAGCACTGCGATTTTGCGGCCACTGGCACGAAAGCGCAGTGCTTATCTGGTAAATCGCTTTTATTTTGGGCTGTAAAAAACAGTCCCGGCAACCCGGTTTTTTGCCGGCTTGTAATAATGGCCGGGTTGAAGCTTTATCATTCTTAAAAGAAACGCTCGGCTCAAAAATTTTATTGGAGGTTTGTTTGCTGGAACGGATTGAAGGACCCCTGGAAAAAATCAGGTTTTACAGTGAAGACAGCGCTTACCTGGTGGGCAGCCTGCGATGTCGTGAAGGCAAGGTAATCACTATTGTCGGTCACTTTCCCCCCATGCAGGAAGGGGAAAACCTGCTGATCAACGGTGATTGGCAGACCCATCCCCGCTATGGTAAACAGTTTTCCGTAGATCAATGGGAGCGCTTGCTTCCCGCTACCGAAAAGGGTTTAAAAAAATACCTTGCTTCGGGTTTGATCAAGGGGATCGGCCCGGTTACCGCTGAAAGAATCGTCGATTATTTCGGGCTTGAGGCCCTGGATATCATGGAAGATCAGCCCGGCCGGCTGCAGGAAGTAGAAGGTATCGGGGCCCGGAAAGCTGCCGATATTTTAAAAAGCTACCGTCAATACAAGGATGTTCAGAATGTCCTGGTTTTTTTGCAGGGCTACGGGGTTTCCGTGAGCCAGGCCATGCGCCTGTACCGGCGTTACGGTTCGCAAACCATAGAGCAAATTAAAGAAAATCCGTACCGGATGGCCGAAGATGTTTTTGGAATTGGTTTTAAAACCGCTGACAAAATAGCCCGCCGGCTGGGCATGCCCAAAGATGCCCCGGAAAGGGTCCAGGCTTCAATTACTTACACCTTAAGCAGGGCTGCCGAACAGGGGCATGTTTACCTGCCGCGTGAGCAGTTATTTGAAAAAATTAAAGACCTGCTTGATATTTCAACCGATAATCTTGAGCAGGAATACCTGGAACAACAGCTCCGATTACTGGTTGAACAAAGAAAGCTTTTTTGTGAAACCCTTGACCATAAAGAGGAAGCGGTATATTATGCACCCTTCTACCAGGCTGAAAAAGGTTCGGCCGGGTTGCTACTGCAGTTAAGTGAAAAGGCCCAGCCCTATTCCCCTTTGGAAATCGAGCAGGCCCTGGCAAAGGCCAAACATGATAACTCCCATCTGACTGACGAGCAGCTGCAGGTTTTGCATGAAGCGATGCACAACGGTGTGCTTATTGTTACCGGTGGGCCCGGCACCGGTAAAACCACCACCATTAAAGCCATGCTTTCCACCTTCAAATTGATCAGGCAGAAGGTGCTTTTAGCTGCACCTACCGGAAGGGCGGCTAAAAGGGTGACTGAAGCTACCGGCCAGGAAGCCTTTACAATCCACCGGCTTTTGGAATACAGCTATAGCGAAGGAGAAGGTTTTAGTTTTCAGCGCAACGAGGATAACCCTGTCGATGCCCGGGTGGTGATTATCGACGAAGCATCGATGGTGGACTTGCTGCTAATGTATAATTTAGTGAAAGCCCTGCCACCCGGGTGCCGCCTGATCATGGTCGGGGATGTTGATCAGCTTCCTGCCGTGGGGGCGGGGAATGTTTTGCGGGATTTGATTGGTTCTGGAGCAGTCCGCTGTTTCCGCCTCGGCTATATTTTCCGCCAGGCCCGGGAAAGCCTGATCGTAGTCAATGCTCACCGGGTAAATCAAGGCGAGATGCCATATTTAAATGTTAAAAACAAAGATTTCTTTTTCATGAATGAAGAAGATCCCGAACAGGCGGCCGAACTCATTGTCCAGCTTTGCCGGGAACGCCTCCCTAACTACGGTCCCTTTGATCCCCTGATGGATCTGCAGGTGCTGACTCCGATGCGGAAAACAGCCGCAGGGGTGGAGCGTTTGAACACACTGCTCCAGCAGGCCCTTAATCCCTCCGCCCGCGATAAAATCGAAGCTTACAGCAAAGGTGTCGCTTTTCGCCTGGGGGACAAGGTTATGCAGATTCGCAATAATTATCAAAAGGAAGTTTATAACGGAGATATTGGGCTGATTACGGCTATCGATAAGGAAGAAGCGGAACTGGTGGTAACTTTCCAGGATGTACTCCAACCCCGTCCGGTGGTATATGATTTTACTGAGCTTGATGAACTGGTCTTATCATATGCCGTTTCGGTCCATAAAAGCCAGGGCAGCGAATATCCGGTCATCATCATGCCGGTTTTAACCCAGCACTATATCCTGCTGCAGCGCAACCTTTTATACACCGGGATAACCAGGGCCCGTAAACTGGCGGTGCTGGTTGGCACAAAAAAAGCCCTGGCTATAGCGGTGCGCAATAAAAGAGCGGAAGAGCGCTATACATATTTGGACGGCCGTTTAAAAGCGGGAGTTGGCAAATAATGTTCCGGGGCCGGGAAACTCCTCCGGGACAGCCGCTTAAGGGATGGGTGGAAAACCTGCTCGGGCTTTTTTACCCGGAAAGGTGTCTTTTCTGCAAAGGTTTTATTGAACGGAAGGAAGAGGCCATCCGGGAGTTTTTATGTTTTTCCTGTGCCGCATATTACAAGCCAGGCGGAAAAATTTGTCCCCACTGCGGCGGGTTTTTCCGTGACCACCCTCCGTGTGCCTGCCTGGAGGACAACCCTGATGAAATGCCCCTCCGGGCTCTTTTTACAATCTCTCTTTATGACCATAGATGGCGGGAGGTAATCCATGACTTAAAATACAGGAACCGCCGCTCTGCAGCCCGCATTCTCGGGTTCTGGCTGGCCGGCGAAATTACCGGAGGGGGCTACTGCCATCCTGATCTGGTGGTTCCAATTCCGCTTCACCGCCTTAAAGAAAAAGAGCGCGGCTACAACCAGAGCGCCCTGCTTGCCGTCCATGCGGCAAAAAAATTAAATATTCCCTGTCAATACCTCCTAATCAAACATAAAGAAACCGCCAGCCAAACTGCAATTTCCCGGCTGGATAGACGTGAAAACGTCCGGGAAGTTTTCAAAAGCACCGGTGCGATCCAGCCGGGGATGATAATCCTGCTGGTTGATGATGTCTACTCTACCGGCTCAACCATGAAAGAAGCAGCGGCGGTTTTGCATAAAGAGGGCGCCGAAGTATACGGGGCGGTTATCTCGTATAACCCGGGGACGCTTACTCTTAAGAAAACCGGTTTTTACGAAGGGTTGGACCGGTGGTAAAAGGCTTTGCAGCGGGTTCCGCTTCTCCTTTCGGGCAAGGATTTTTCAGCTTAAAGCAGATTCATAGTTAATCTATTCACGATTATTATAAGGCAGGATTTTTTACTGGACTGGGGAATAGTACCTGTAGTAAAATAATCTTCTGTAGCCTAGAAAATAAATTGGGAGGTTGTTAAAATGAAAATAAATGTCCGGGGCAAGAATATTGATGCCACCCCTTCGCTGGTTGAGTATGCGCATAAAAAAATTGGCAAACTGGATAAGCATTTTGATGAAAATACGGACGTGCAAGTCGTGATGAGCATCATAAGAGATGAGCATATTGTTGAAGTTACAGTTAACCTGAACGGGCTTATTCTGCGCGGCGAAGAAACTACCGGGGATATGTACGCTTCGATTGACCAGGTTGTGGATAAGCTGGAACGACAGGTGAAGAAATATAAAACCAGGATGAATAAATCGATGCGCCAAAAAGGGCTGCGGCAAATGAGCGAGGAACATGCAGCCCTTGAAGCCGAAGCAAGGGAAGAGGAAGAAGAAACCCCCAGGGTGGTCAGGACTAAGCGGTTCCCGCTTAAGCCGATGAACGTGGAGGAAGCGATCCTCCAAATGGATTTGCTCGGGCATAACTTTTTTGTTTTTGCCAACGCGGAAACAGAGGCTATCAGTGTAATTTACAAACGGAAAGACGGAAATTACGGTTTGATAGAACCGGAATAAGAGTAAGTTTAGGGATGAGGGAAAATCAAGAGGCAGTATCCGGGATTTACTCATTTTGGAACGGGACTATAAAGCTAAGTTAAGTGTACTGTTCCATATTTTTTAAAGATGCCGGGTGCTGCCTTAAGTATAACGGGCTTAACTTGTGCCCGATCATTTTAAGCAGAGGGTAACCGGATGAAAAACGAAGTAAGTGCCGTAATTTTCGAAGGTTCGCAGCCCCAGAGTCGGGTAGAAGAGGATATCGTGCTAGTCCGTCAGGCGGCTTTACTGGATAACCTCGAAAAAATGCACCATGTTTCTTTTTTTGACCGTATTTTACTTTTTACCAATCGGCCTGAACTTGTTGAACCTGCAGAAAATCTGGGAGCACAGGTGTTTTTAAACGATAAATCGCCGCACGATTTTCATTTTGGGCGGGAACTGCAGGAAGCGATCAGGCAAAACAATTTAAAAAGAGTTTTTTGCCTTAACGGGGCCGGTTCGCCATTAATTACTGTGGATGAATTAAATATGGTCTGCCGTAAGCTTGCCGGGAAGGATAACTTTGTTTATACAAACAATACCCAGTCCGTGGATGTCCTTGCCTTCACAGTTCCGGGTAATCTAGATCAAGCGGAACTCCCTGCTGCAGACAACAGTCTGGCCATGACCCTGCGGGATCAGCTCGGTTTGCAAATGGAATTAATGCCCCATACCCTCGGTTTACTCTTTGATATAGATACCCCTACCGATCTTTTAGTTTTGGGGGCGGGGCCTTTTGCCGGCCCCCGGACCCGCAAGACACTGGAAGGCTTACAACTGGATTACCGTAAGCTGAATTCGGCTAAAACCGTTTTGTCGGCTGAATATGAAGACGTTGCATTAATCGGTCGGGTGGGAGCCCCCGTAATAGAGCGCCTTAACGCCCTGTTAAAGCTTCGGTTGCGTGTTTTTTCCGAGGAGCGGGGCATGAAATCCCTGGGGCGCATAGAAGCAAACCAGGTTATATCCCTGCTTGGATTGTTGGTCGACCATGCCGGGCTGGAAAACTTTTTTGAGTATCTGTCCAGGGTAGCCCGCTGCGCCTTTATTGATACCAGGGTGTTAATGTATCATTATAGCTTTAACTTCTCTGATCGGGAAAGGTTCTTATCTGACCTGGGTAAATGGCAGGAAGTAGAAAACCCCTGGTTAAAAGAGCTTACCAGGCTGGCTGAGCAGTGCCCGATCCCGGTAGTCCTGGGCGGCCATTCCCTGGTTTCCGGGAGCCTGTGGGCGCTTACTTCAGAACTTGCTCCGAAAACTTGATTGCCCCAAAACTTGTTTGCACGGTTAAAACTGTGATAAAATTTAAAAGCCCGAAAAAAATGCAGAAATAATTGCCTGCAGGGGGATCGAATAACCCGGGTAAATACTGAAAAAGAAATAAACCAAAAGGAGTTTTAAGATGACTGCTTTTTTTAAAAAAATATTTGGCGACCCAAATGAAAAAGAGGTACGTCGCCTGGAAAACCAATATGTAGGCAGGATAAATGAACTAGAATCCTGGGCCTCTTCCTTATCTGATGGACAATTTCCGGAACAGACAGCTGTTTTGAAAGAGCGCCTGCAGCAGGGAGAATCTGAAAATGATATCCTGCCCGAAGCTTTTGCCCTGGCGCGCGAAGCGGCCAGGCGCACCACCGGCATGCGGCCTTTTGATGTCCAGCTGCTGGGTGCCGTAGTGCTTTACCAGGGACGGATAGCGGAAATGAAAACCGGCGAAGGGAAAACCCTGGTGGCTGTCTTACCGGCTTATTTAAATGCTCTATCCGGCAAGGGGGTCCATATCGTAACCGTTAACGACTACCTGGCCTGGCGTGACCGGCACTGGATGGGGCCGGCTTATGAGATGCTTGGCCTTTCCGTGGGGTTGGTCATCCAGGGATTGGAATCCGATCAGCGCCGGGAAGAATACCGGGCAGACGTCGTTTACGCTACCAACAATGAACTGGGATTCGACTATCTCCGCGACAACATGGTCCTTTATAAAGATCAGATGGTGCAGCGAGAGCATCACTATGCCATCATCGACGAGGTGGACAGCATTCTCATCGATGAAGCGAGAACGCCTTTGATTATCAGCAGCCGGGTGGAAACCACCGAAGATTACGGACGCTGGAAGAATGAGGTGGAACACCTGATCCGTCGCCAGGGCAAGCTGGTCAGCGATCTTTTAAACGAAGCCCGCAGAGATCTGGATGCCGGAAATGAAGAAGAGGCCGGGGAAAAACTTTTATTGGCCAAAAGGGGATCTCCCAAGAATAAAAAATTAATGAAAATGCTGAAAGAGCCGGGTGTAGAAAAACTGGTCGAAAGGACCAGGCATGGTTTGATGACTGCCAAGTTGACCAGCGGCAATAAGCTGGAGCAGCTTGATGAAGAGCTATATTATGTTATCGATGAAGCAACCGGGTTGGCGGACATTAAAAATAAAGGCTACCGGGAACTCGAAAGAATTAACCCGGAGCTGACCGATATATTGAAACTTGGCAAGGACGAACCCGAAGAAGAGGAAGAGGATTTAAGCGGTGAAGAGGCTGCGGAAATGGAAGGCGAAGATATTTCTGCCGAAGAAGCGGAAACGGAACTCGAGGACGCCGAATCTTCGGGACAGCACCGGCATTATTTTGATCAATTGATCAAAGCTTACTCTTTGTTTGAAAGAGATGTTGATTACGTGGTTCAGGACGGCAAGGTGGTAATCGTGGACCAGTTTACCGGCCGCTTGATGCCCGGCCGCCGTTACTCTGACGGCCTTCACCAGGCGATTGAGGCCAAGGAAGGGGTCGAGGTCCAGGCCGCTTCAAGAACCGTGGCATCGATTACCTTCCAGAACTACTTCCGCATGTACGATAAGTTGTCCGGAATGACCGGGACTGCCGCTACCGAAGAAGAGGAATTCCGTAATATTTACGGGATGGATGTGGTCGCAATCCCGACCAATAAACCATTACGCAGAGAAGAATGGCCCGATTTAATCTATAAGACCGATCAGGCCAAGTTTAATGCGGTAGTTGAATCAATTAAGGAATGTTATCAGCGGGGGCAGCCGGTCCTGGTCGGGACTATCTCGGTGGAAAAATCGGAGATGCTGAGCAAAATCCTCAAGCAGGAAGGAATCCCCCATGAAGTGCTTAACGCGGTTAATCATAACCGGGAAGCATATATCATCGCCCAGGCCGGGCGTAAAGCGGCGGTAACCATCTCAACCAACATGGCCGGCAGGGGAACTGACATAATATTGGGCGGTAACCCTGAATACCTGGTCAAAGAACAGTTGATCAATGAATTCGGGGCTGATTATCATGAACTTGATCATGCCCAAAAGGAAAGCTGGGATAAGCGCCAGGCTGAATTAATGGACAAAGCAGTTGAAGAAACTAAAAAACAGCGCGAGGAAGTTATCGCCGCGGGCGGTCTGCACGTTTTGGGTACTGAAAGGCACGAAAGCCGGAGGATTGACAACCAGCTGCGCGGCCGTTCCGGGCGCCAGGGCGACCCCGGCTCATCACAATTTTTTGTTTCCCTTGAAGATGACCTGATGCGCCTTTTTGGCGGCGAAAGTATTGCTAATATGATGGAACGGTTCGGGATCGAGGAAGATGTGCCCATCGATCATTCCCTGGTTACCAGGGGCATTGAAAATGCCCAGAAAAAAGTGGAAAACCGCAACTTCCAGATTAGACGCAACCTGCTTAATTATGATGATGTTCTTAATGAGCAGCGCAAGGTAATTTATGAGCAGCGCCGTCGGGTCCTGGAAGGCGAAAATATGCGGGAACCGGTTATGGAGATGGTCGAAGAAATTATTGACCGGCTAATCCAGGAGTATACCATGGAAAAAGGTTTCCTTGATGATGAAGATGCCAGGGCTTTGCTGGAGCGGGCGGAAAATACTTTTGCCCGCAAAGGGAATATTGTCCTGGAACAGCTGGTAGATAAAGAACCGGAAGAGGTCAGGGAAATATTACGTGAAGAAGCACATTCTTTTTATGAAGAAAGGGAAAACGATCTCACCCCGGAAATTATGCGGGAAGTGGAACGGGTGGTGCTTCTGCGGACAGTAGACCGGCACTGGATGTATTTTATCGATGTAATGCATGACCTGCGCCGGGATATCCAAACCCAGGCTTACGGGCAGAGCAATCCCCTGGTGGAATACAGAAGGCAAAGCGCCGGGATGTTCGAAGATATGATCCAGCAGATCCAGGGTGACGTGGTCAGGAATGTTTATCATATCCAGGTAACCGCCGCGCCGCGCAGGGAACCGGTTGCCAGCGGAGTAACCGGCCGGCGGCAGCAAATAGCCGCTGTTGGTGGCGGCAGGGCTTCCTCCGGAGGAGTT
>PUKR01000142.1 GCA_003552365.1 Syntrophomonadaceae bacterium | reverse complement strand
TAGGGCACCGATTGTGGCGGCGATTACCGTAGCCAGGATAATATAAAGCTGGTTCATTCCGGCCAGGTAAAACAAAAGCCCTAAACCGGCAGCAATTATGGCTACAACTACATGGCGGAAATGTTCGATCTGTATTGCCAAAAGGGCGATAAACATGGCCGGAAGGGCAAAATCAAGGCCGAAGACGGCCGTATCGAAGGTAAGGCGCACCCCGACGAAGGCACCCAGGAATGTTCCGACAATCCAGGCCAGATGGGCGGAGTGATTTAAGGCAAACAGCTCCGCTTTGGAAGGCACTCCTTTTTTCCGAAAGCAGGCGGAATGGATGGCAAAGGATTCGTCGGTAATTTCATAGCTGAACAGGGCCAGCTGCCAGGGGCGGAGAAAACGCAGGTTTGGCGCCAGGTAGGCACTCATCAGCATGTGGCGGAGGTTGACCAGGAAAACGGTCATGGTAATGGCCGCAATACCGGCCCCTGCATCGATCATGCCGACGGCAATCAACTGCGAAGAACCGGCAAAAACAAATACAGACATGGCCAGGGCGCTGTAAACACTTAAGCCGGCGGTGGAAGCCAGGACCCCGAAGGCCAGGCCAATGGGCAGGTAACCCATGATTATCGGAATAGCCCTGACCATCCCGGCCAGGGCTTGATTGATAACGGTTTGTTCATCCGATGGGTTTTGGCTTCCTTTGTCTTCCGGAAAACTTTGTTCCTGTCCTGCTTTTACTGCCACATAATCACCTGTTTATACTGTAAATAAGGGCGGCTGATATATATGTACACTAAACAGTGCCGGTAAACTTGCGCTTAATTTGCACTGCCGTAGTTACCATTAGAAACCTTACAATGCCCCGGTTTTAAACCAGTTTATAGACCGTATCCCCTTCTCTGACCTTATCTTTGACCTTCAGGCCGACCTGGTCCCCCGCCTCGGCATGATCAATATTTTGGTGTTCCACCTGCATAGACTTTACCACCTGTTCCAAATCGGTAGTTGCACCGACGATTGCGAGCCGGTCTCCTACATCAAGCGGACTGTCAAGCTGGAGTATCGCCACTCCGATCTTTCCGAAATAATGGGTTACATGGCCAATTTCCTGTCGCTCCATAGCTGATAGCACACCCTTTCCATCTGGTTAAAGGTGATATTCGCCACAGGGAAATACTTTCCTGCTCCATTTATTAAAACACTTATTATTATTCCATAATACCTTGATGATCCTTATCGATAAAACAGGGCAAGTAATGTTCTTGCCTTAAACTGGCAAAAACCAGGTAACGGGCAGCATTTTAAGTTTGCTGCCCGTTTTCAGGTACCAGTATGAAAGGTTTTATTTTGTCATTTATGAAGCATAAAAATTACCGGCAGTGAGTAGAATCGGCAAAGTGCTTTTTATTAAATGCCGGTAACTGCCTGCTGAAAGGTTTAAAGGTGCTGTTCCAGCTTTTCAGTTAAAACCTGCTTGTTCATCGCTCCCATGAAGCTGTCCACTACCTGGCCGTTTTTAAAGACAAACATGGTCGGGATGCTCATGACTTCATATTTCTGGGCCAGATCCTGATTTTCGTCTACGTTAACCTTGACCACCTTCAAGCGTCCTTCATTTTCTCCGGCTACTTTTTCCAAAACCGGGCCGAGGGTTTTACAGGGGCCGCACCACGGCGCCCAAAAATCAACCAATACCGGTTTTGATTCTTTCATTACTTCGTTTTCAAACTGGTCCTGAGTAATTTCTTTTACTGCTCCAGCCAATTTGTTTCTCCTCCTTTTTATTTCCGTTAATTGACCAGCTTTAACCTATATTAGATTAAGCTAATATTATTTTACACCACTTAAGGATAAAGGGTCAACCAAGCCGCTTAAAATAAAATTTCTCGTGCAGGAAAAACTTTACCCTAAAGCAGGCGCAGACCGGCCCTGCGGAAAGCTTCGCGGGCGGCGTTGAATTCTGCGGAAGAAATGCGGCGCCTGAGGGACGGGAATTCACCGGCCCGGTGGGCCGGGTAATACTGGGCCATAACATTTACCGCTACGTTGGGTGAAACTTCTTCGGCAAGCATGCGGGCTACCTCCTCGCTGCCGGAAATTCCTTCAGGCAAAACCAGGTGACGCACCAGCAGCCCGCGGTAAGCTATGCCTCCCCGGCCGGTTTCCAGGTCGCCGACCTGGCTTTGCATTTCTTTCAAGGCCGCTTTTAAACAGGTGTAGTAGTTTTTAGCCTTGGAATAAGTTTCAGCATCCCGGTCCGAGCCGTACTTGGCATCAGGCATGTAGATGTCAACAATTCCTTCCAGCATTTGCAGGGATTCCACCGCTTCATACCCTCCGCAGTTGTAAACTACCGGCAGGTGCAGCCCCTCACCGGCGGCTTTGTCAATAGCGGCGGTAATATGGTAAAGATAAGGGGTCGGACTGACCAGGTTGATATTGCTGCAACCCCTGTTTTGCAGGTGAATCATTATCTTGGCCAGTTCGTCAATGCTGCTGATCCGGTCGCTATCGAGGCCGGTGCTGATGGTCCAGTTCTGGCAGTAGACGCAGTCTAAGTTACAGTTGACAAAAAAGATCGTTCCCGACCCTCCGGGCCGAACCAGTTCCCTTTCTTCGCCGAAATGCGGACCGGCGCTGCTGATGATCAGATCTTCGGTAACCCGGCAGCGGCCGGTCTCGCCCTGCAGGCGGTTTACCCGGCACCGGTGGGGACAGATCGTGCAGCTGTTCATAATCCGGTAAAAATAGTCGCTTCGCTTTTTTCTTTCTTCCGGGTCCATTTTCAGGTAAGCCGGGGTTTCTTGTTGTTTCTCAGGGTTAAACATGGTTTATTTCACCCGGACCAGTCGAGATTTTAATATCGGCAGAGCAACGCATCGATATTAATATTCGTGATCAGTAACCACTATCATTATATAACACCGGGCAAGCATGCTACAAATCCTGTGAACCGATGAAATATTTACTTGATTTTTTGGCAAGTACCGGTTCAAATATTTTGCTCCCTCCC
>PUKR01000157.1 GCA_003552365.1 Syntrophomonadaceae bacterium | reverse complement strand
TTAATTGTGATTTCAAGGAACCTCACAAGGGGGCAGTATAATATGTGCGGCATCGTTGGTTTGATCAGTTCTAAAAAAATAAAAGAAAACGGCGAAAGGATTAAAAACGGGATTTACCTGATGAACGACAGGGGTAACGGGTTAGGCGCCGGTTATGCCGCTTACGGCATTTATCCCGGTTACGAGGATTTATACGCTTTACAGATCATGGCTACCGATGATGATTTGATGAATGAAACCGGGAAATTCATTAATACCTGGTTCGAAGTGATCCAGGAGCAGCCGATCCCGGTCTGGAATAAAAAAATCAAGGACCATCCTTCTTTCCGCCTCTACTTTGTTAAACCTTCCCTGCCGGTTGAAAAACGCCTCCCCGGTGAGGATAGCGATGATAATTACGTAGCTTCCAGGTGTATGCAGTTAAATAAAACCATCAAAGGCGCTTATACTTATTCTAACGGAAAAAATATGGGAGTTTTTAAGGGGGTGGGTACTCCCATGGATATTTATGAGTTTTTCCGGCTGGACCAGTACGAGGGGTACAGCTGGCTGGGACATAATCGTTTTCCAACCAACACTCCCGGCTGGTGGGGCGGCGCCCATCCTTTTAACATGCTTGAATGGTCGATTGTTCATAACGGGGAAATTTCTTCCTACGGGATCAACCGGCGCTACCTGGAATCTTTCGGTTATTACTGTCTCCTGCAAACAGACAGTGAAGCTATTGCCTACTTGATTGATCTTCTAATCCGCAGGCACGGATTAAGCATCGAAGAAGCCACTACTGTCCTGGCTCCGCCATACTGGAGCACTATCGAGCGGATCGCCGACCCGGAGAAAAAAGATTATTTAACCACCCTGCGGACCACTTATGAGCAGGCTATGCTCAACGGTCCTTTCGCTGTTTTAATTGCTTTTGACGGAGGGATGTTCAGCCTAACAGACAATACCAAGTTAAGGCCGATGACCTCGGCAACCTCTGAAGGATATACTTATTTCGCCAGTGAAATCGCTTCGCTTTATGAAATGGATCATAACCTGCAAGAAGTGGTCACCCCCCGGGCCGGTGAACCAATCATCGCCCTGTTTGACCGGGAAGCAGCGCAGGTAAAGCAATAAAGTAAAAGGGGTTGGAATCCGCCAATGGAAAACCAAATCAACAAGCCCGGTCAACACGCTGTCTTTCAGCCGGCATTTGATCTCGAAATATGTGACGGCTGCGGCGAATGCGCAGTCCAGTGCACTTTTAACGAAATAAGGATGGAACCACGGGGAGAGAAAAAGATCCCGGTAGCCAACCGCAAATCCTGCGGCGCCTGTCACCGCTGTGAAGTGACCTGTCCCCGCGATGCCATTGTAATTAAGGAAAAACCGCTCGTCCTGCGGCAGCACGGGGTTTGGGATGCCAATGCCCTAAAAAGAGTCCACCAGCAGGCTTCATTCGGAGCGGTAACATTAACCGGTTTTGGCGCCGACACTGAACTGCCGGTGTACTGGGACCGGATGGTTTTTAATGCCTGCCAGGTTACCAATCCATCGATAGATCCCCAGCGGGAACCGATGGAAACAATCACTACCCTGGGCCGCAAACCTGATTCATTGAAAAATTCACCCAAAAACGGCAGCAGCAGCCTGATTAAACTCAGCATGCCGCTTGTATTTGCCCCGATGTCTTATGGAAGCATCAGCCTTAACCTGCAGAAAGCACTGGCCCGGGTAGCATCGGAAAAAGGGCTGCTCTGGTATTCAGGCGAAGGTGGTTTGCATGAAGAACTTTACCCTTATACAGATTATTCCATTCTGCAGGTAGCTTCCGGGCGCTTTGGGGTTACCCCTTCTTACCTGCAAAAGGCCCGCGCCTACCAGATTAAGATTGGCCAGGGGGCAAAACCCGGTATCGGCGGGCATTTGCCCGGCGAAAAAGTCCTGCCCGGGATTTCTGAAACCAGGATGATTCCCGAAGGCAGTGATGCCATTTCTCCGGCCCCTCAGCACGATATCTATTCAATCGAAGATCTGCGCCTTTTAATCTATGCCATCAAAGAAGCCAGCGGCTACAAACCGGTTTGCGTAAAAATTGCCGCTGTCCATAATGCTCCGGCAATTGCCAGCGGCATAGTCCGGGCCGGAGCGGATATGGTCTACCTTGACGGTTTTCGGGGCGGATCCGGGGCTACCCCTTCAGTGGTCAGGGATAACGTAGGCTTACCCGCTGAGCTGGCCCTGGCTGCCGTAGATCAACGACTCCGGGATGAAGGAATCCGTCACCTGGCTTCAATTATTGCTGCCGGGGGTTTCCGCAGCAGCGCCGATATTATGAAGGCAATCGCCCTGGGTGCCGATACAGTTGCGATCGGCAGCGCTGCGCTCGTTGCCTGCGGCTGTCACGGCTGCCAGCGCTGCCACAGCGGAAAGTGCCCCTGGGGTATCACCACCAACGATCCCGCTATAAGTCAAAGGCTTGACCCGGACTGGGCCTACCAAAGACTAACCAACCTTGTTGAGGGATGGCATCACGAAATGAAAGAAATTATGGGTTTAAACGGTATATACGATATCGGATCATTCCGGGGCAACCGCCTGATTTTGCGCGGGGTGGGACTTTCGGAAAAAGAACTATCCGTCCTTGGAATAAAACATGCCGGAGAGTAAGGTGAGAATATGCCATATAGAATCAATGCCAAAGGGATCTATTACCGCCAGTTAAATGAAATGATCCGGGAATGTGTTGCAAACGGGGAACGCCACATCCTTGTAACCAGTGTCCTGGGACAGCGTTACCTGGGAGCAGGATTGACTGAACCAGACTTGCTGCTTGAAATTGAAGGGGTTCCCGGTGACGATCTGGCCTTTTGTCTTGGCGGCCCGACGATTAAAGTCAAGGGCCACGGCCAAAATGCCGTGGCCAATACCATGGACAGCGGGACTGTAATTATTCACGGGCTCGGAGGAGATGCCCTTGCCTACGGGATGCGTGGCGGCAAGCTTTTTATCCGCGATGATGTAGGTTACCGGGTGGGTAT
>PUKR01000154.1 GCA_003552365.1 Syntrophomonadaceae bacterium | reverse complement strand
TTATTACAACATGTTCGGAAGTGGCGACTTCCAGTGCCTGTGGAGCGCCTGAGGGGGTGAGCCACACGCGAAAAGGTAGCACAGCCCCCGGACCCCTGGAGCCAGGGGGGAAAGAAAGGAGGGAAGGGCAAATGGGTTGCGGCCGTGTGGTGTTTGCCACAATGCAAGGCTTGCGGGGCGGTGGGGTGCCACTCTGGACTGGCGCAGGGGACATAGGGCCCTTTCCCTTCCAGGAGTCCGTGCTGGTGCAGCATGTGCGAGAGCGGGTATTAGCGGACACTATGGCTACGGATTCCCCTCTGCACACCTTGGGGGCACCTTTGGGGCCGGTGAGGTACCCAGGAGGTGGATCGCCCCTCCCTGTGCCGCGTTCAAATGAATTGCACTTTCCCCACTCCCTTAAACGCCCACCACCTTGAAGGCAGCTCTGGTGCTGGAGTAAGGCAGCAGCATCAGCGGTAGTGCTGCTGCAGGGGAAGCAGCAGGCAGCACCAGCAGCAGCAGCGCGCAGCAGGCAGCGCGGGCGGCAGCCAGCAGCCGCAGCCTCCCGCCCAAACCCACCTGCGATGGCTCAGCATAGCTGAGCACACTGCCCTGCCCCTCCCACACACCACAGGGCTGCAGCCCCCGGCCACCCCCAACCCCCTGCTACATCAAGGACGACCAATTTCCCCTGCAGACCTGCACAAAGTCGGACGACGTGGCGGTGTGCCACAGGGGTGCGTGCAGGGGGGCGGTGGCTTTGCGTACATCGAGCTTCATTCGAACCTTGTCAGTCGACCCAACAAGCCCGTCAAGCGCACTCCTGGCAGGACATGTGCCTGTCTTGTTCAAAAACAAGGGGTGCTGCGTGGGTGATGGTGCTGCACGGGCAACATGCCTCCGGTTACTGCGCTGCGACACTGCCTTACGCCCCGTCGATCCATTACGCCCCCCCGTCATGTGCCTCGCTCACCTCCTGCTGCTGCTGCAGGCTGGGGCACCTACACCTCAAAGGAGATCTGTTGCAGCCCGAACGTCGCGTTTGCGGATGGTTGCACGCCCGAGGTGGACAAGCCTGAGGTGGCCACGCCCAAGGTGGCGACCGCTGCAGGACCTTGAACCACTGGCAGCCAGCCGTTGGCGCTCCCTCGTGCTTTTTGTGGGCTTGACGTAGATTCATGGATTCTATTGGGCATCAGACTGCCAACGGTACCCACATTCCACCTAATCGTAAAATCCCATTCTTATTCCCCTGAGGGGCCTGGCTGCTTGCCCTGCTGCCCGCACGCACGCCGTCCCGGAGGAAGCGTCATCCTTGCCGGACGCGTACGACCAGGCTGACGTAGTCGCCCTCCACGCGCAGGCGCGGGCACTTGTGGATCCTCTTGACCAGCGCCGATGCTGACGCGGAGCAGGCCATGGGGCAGCCGCCTGCCGGGGTGGAGGTCAGGGTGCAGGTGATGATTGGGCTGGAGCAAGAGTGTGCCCCCCCCCTGCATTGCAGGTTGAACTCCCCGTCCCACTGGCAAAGGCGGCCATCAGTGTCAGTAGATGCCGACGTGCCACCAGCCGCCCCCAGCGGACGGGCCTGGGGGGGCTTTCCCCGCCGAGAGCATCATGCGCTTCTGGCGCCACAGCCGGCATCAGCAGAGTTAATCTATACTATTAAAAAAATACATGCACAGCTTTGGGGGGCTCCTGCCGCCCCGTCCCTGCACCGTTTGCCCCCATTCCTGAAGTTCTGGGACCTCCTAAACATCTCTGATGCGCCTGCCAAAGGCGGGAGGGCGGGAGGGTGTGCGTGCGCGGAGGTGCATGGGTGCAGGGCACGGGAGCGGGTCCCGCGCACCCGCCACCATTCTCCACGCTGAGACCAGTTATGGAAATGGCAGTGAGTTGTGCATCATCCTGCGTGCTCGGTTTGGCGTGCGGTGGAGGGGGCGGGGAGCAGGAGCCGTTTCCGCATGTCTGGTGTCGATTTGGGGTGGTTTCGAAGGTGCTGCTGCTCGCCACCTCCACCATCTCGCCCCATTCCTGCACCAGTGTGTAAACCTTAGTCGCACGCTTTCAAAGGTGGTCGCGGATGGGCGAGGCGTGGTGGGTGGGGGAAAGCAGGTCCCGGAAACCACGGATTTCGCGATATCCTCTACTTTGAACCACCGCTGCTTGCCTGCTCGGGGGTCTCCCGCGCCCATTGATGGCTCATTGTGTAGCCCTGTTTGTGGGCATTCTAACATGGGCGTTGGGGCGGAGAATGGTGGACCATGCAGTCCGCAGGCGAACATCCAGGAATGGACCCGTTTCTCCGTTTGGAGCCGATGACAGCTCCACCCAGGAGGTTGAAACGCTGCCCTCCGCCCCCACCACGGGGCATGGATGGTGCTTCTATGGTCTGCTGATGGTGCCTGCGTCCTCAATGCATGGGGGGAGCCACGCGCAGGAGGCGGGTGCGTGCTTGCATGCATGGGCGTGGCGCGATTCTGTGTCTGCCCAGTGCACACCAACGCCAATAAGGTGCACAGCATGGCAAGGCATGGGCTGCGAACATGGTGCACGGGCCATACACAAGCGTGCCGTGCGCTGGCGCAAGCACAGAACACGGCACCAGCGCCTGCTCCCCTGGAGGAGCGCCAGCTCGCCCAGCTTCTCATCCAATGGGCTGGGTGCTCGGGCTGTGCACAAGTGCACCACAGGCTGCAGGCTGTAGGCTCGCAGGCTGCAGCAGCAGGCAACAATGATTAAGTGTGCTGGCCGACTGCCCTCAGCACAATGGCCATCTGCCCCCTGGGCCAGCAATGGGGCCCTGCACTGCTTTCTCTCACCGTTCGCAAGAACGGGCAACCCCACTAGTACAGTATGATATACATACATTACCAGGGTGAATCCCACATTTGCCCCCACGTGCAAGGCAAAGCGCCTCATTCACCCCGCGGCTTCGGGGGGATGTTCGCCCAGCAGCCATGTTTTGCATTCCCGACAAGAACATTATGGAATGAGTCGACGTTAGCCACGGCTCGAGCCTTGGGCGAAGAGCACACACAACACGCA
>PUKR01000043.1 GCA_003552365.1 Syntrophomonadaceae bacterium | reverse complement strand
TTTCATGAGTTTGCAGACAGCGGAACAATTATGGTCTTCAAACAGCCATTTAGCCGAGAAATGCCTTGACCATCCTTTTGTGCAGGGCATTGCCAGCGGTAAACTTTCCCGCGTAAGTTTCAAATTTTATGTAGGGCAGGATGCTTTTTTTCTTGAATCCTTTGCCAGGGCTTACGCTTTAGCCCTGGCAAAATCAACATCCAGTTCATTGATGTATGATTTGCTGGAGCAGCTGCAGGGGGCCCTTGAAGAACTAAATTTACATCAAAACTATGCCCGGAAATGGGGGGTCGAATTATCCCCGCAGCCGGCTGGAGCAACCCAGGGGTACACAGATTTTTTATTAAGGGTGGCCTGGAGTGAACCGGTGGAATGCATAATCGCTGCCCTGATGCCCTGTATGCGCCTTTATTCCTATCTTGGTCAATCGCTACTGCCCGTGCTCAACCCTGAGAGCGATTACCGGGAATGGGTGGAAACTTATTCAAGCAGCGACTTTGAACAGTTGGCCGCCAAGCTGGAAAGGCTTTATAATCAGCAGGAAAAAAGCAACCATACCGGCAAAAGAGCAGAATTATATTATAAGAAAGCGATGGAACTGGAACTGGCTTTTTTCCAGCAGGCTTTTGAGTATGCCGCCGATTAACTTGCCTGCTTTTAAAATAACTGGCGGCATTTTTTGTTTGACAAAATATTTAGTTATACGTTATAATTTTCATGCAATTACTTTAGAACAATAGCAAAAATACTTTATTTACCGGGCCGATAATGGCTAACCTGTCGAAAGGCAGGGGCGCAAAGTAAAGGGTCTAAAGTTATATCCCTATTAACTATGACAGCCTTACTGCCGAAACCGGTTATCTTATTTGTCGGTCCCTTTAACGAGGGATTTTATTTTTTCTTAAGGCCAATACTATACTACTGCCTCAACATATAAATCTTCAGGTTTCCCCAGCAGCATGATCAAGGGCGGTTTTCGGGGGTGTTTTATTTTGCAATCTGACCGGGGGCTTGATCCTTCAACCCTGGAAAAACTTGATCAAGTGCATCTAGAACAAAAAGATATTGAATTGGAAAAATTAATCAAACCTGCTGAAATCCAGGCTTTGATGGATGATTTTCACAAAATTACAGGTTTCCCAATTTCTATTATTGACATGAATGGAAAAGTTTTAGTCTATACAGGCTGGCAGGATATATGCACCAGGTTCCACCGCGTTCATCCTGATGCCAGCAAGTATTGCAAATACAGTGACGTAAAGCTTGCTGCCGGGGTGCCTGCCGGCAAATACAAAATATATAAATGCAAGAATAAGATGTGGCACGTGGCTACTCCCATTGTGGTTGATAATATCCACCTGGGCAACATATTAATTGGGCAGTTTTTCTTTAGAGACGAAGTCGTGG
This sequence comes from Syntrophomonadaceae bacterium, assembly GCA_003552365.1. Classification (GTDB taxonomy): domain Bacteria; phylum Bacillota; class Dethiobacteria; order DTU022; family DTU022; genus B1SED10-74M. The sequence continues at coordinate 1,625 of PUKR01000043.1, read as the reverse complement.
ATTATGAAATTTATCGCAACCAGGCCCGTAAGTATGGGTTTGATGAAAAAAAATATTTAGAAGCCCTGGGTAAAGTGCCGGTATATTCGAAAGATACAGTGACTCTTGCGATGAGCTTCTACATCAAGGTGGCCCACCTGATTTCTTCACGCAGTTTTAATACCATTAAACTTACTTCCTTGCTAAAGGAATATGAGCGAACCGAGAATGCCTTGCGCGATTCAGAAAACAAATACCGCGAAATACTGGACACTATTGAAGAAGGTTATTATGAAGTAGATTTAAAGGGCAGGTTAGTTTTTGTTAACGATTCTCTTTGCTATTTATTTGGTTTGAGTGAGGATCAGCTCCTGGGGAAAAGCTACAAAGAATTTTTTACCAATACAGCAGAAGTTTACCAGGCTTTTAACCAGGTATACCGCAGCGGAGTGTCCAGGAAATCAGCTGACTGGCCGGTTCTTACCAAAAGTGGCAAAGAAGCCATCGTAGAATTTTCAATTTCTTTGCGCAGGGACAAAGCCGGCAACCCGGTTGGATTCAGGGGTATTGCCAGGGATGTCAGTGAAAGGAAAAAAGCGGAAGAAAAAATCGCTTATTTAAGTTACCATGATCAACTGACCGGTTTATACAATCGTTTTTACCTGGATGAAATTATTGAAAAGTTGGACACGGAGAGGCGGTTGCCGCTGAGTGTTGTCATTGCCGATCTGAACGGGTTGCAGTTGGTGAATGATACCTACGGGCATGCTACGGGAGATGAATTTATCAGGTCTGCAGCAGATATATTAAGAAAAGCCTGCCGGGAGAAAGACATAATTGTTCGCTGGGGCGGAGACGAATTTGTAATTATCCTGCCCGAAACTTCAGCAAACAATGCCCGGGTAGTGTGTGACCGGATCAAGAAATTAAGTTGCGGTACTTACGTAGAAGGGGTGCCGGTATCTATAGCCCTGGGATCTGCCAGTAAAATATTGCCTGCCAAAGCGTTAAGCGAAGTTCTAAAAGAAGCTGAGGACCACATGTACAGGCAAAAATTAGCTGAGAGCCGGACCACAAAAAGCTATATCCTTAAAAAGTTACTGGCAAATCTTCAAGAAAACAGCTGTGAAACGGAAGCACATTTCCGGGGGATGCGAAAAGTAGCCAGGGTCATCGGGAGTAAGATTAATCTTTCAGAAACCGAACTAAAGCGCCTGGATTTACTGGTTGCCCTTCATGATATCGGCAATATTACTATTTCCAATGAAGTTTTAACCAGAAAGGGGCCACTTAGCACGAAAGAATGGCAAAAGATCAAAAAGCATCCAGAAGTAGGGTTTAGAATTGCCCGGGCAACTGAAGAGTTTGCCCATGTTGCAGAGGATATCCTTTCTCATCATGAGCGTTGGGACGGCACAGGATATCCACAAGGGTTGCAGGGAGAAAAGATTCCATTACTGGCCAGAATTTCTGCGATTGCCGATGCTTTTGAAGTGATGAAAAGCGGCAGGCCTTATAAAAAAGCTTTGCCGTTTGAGGGGATTTTTGCTGAATTAAAAAGAAACACCGGCACCCAATTTGACCCGGACCTGGTTAGTATTTTGCTTTCCAATATGGGCCAGTTAGAAGGTGACGGGAATTCAGCT
>PUKR01000036.1 GCA_003552365.1 Syntrophomonadaceae bacterium | reverse complement strand
TTGCCACACCCAAAAGGTGGCTTTCAACCTGGTACCCGCCTTCTTCTTCAAAACGGGTGGTCTGCTCGGCATAGCGGTCGAGCAGCTCCCGGGGTGCACTCCCCTCTTTTTCCGAGCTTGCAGCAATTTTTTCTTCCAGCGCGGTTATTTCAGTTTTCATCTGGAATATATGGCGCAGGGGATACTGCAGGTAGCTGCGCAGGGTTTCTTCGGCAAGGGGCGGCGGTTCCTGGTGCAGGTAACCGATCCTGGCGCCGCGGGAAAGATGCACTTCACCCCCGTCGTGATCAAGTTCACCGGCGATGATTTTTAAAATGGTGGTTTTGCCCGAACCGTTGGGGCCGATTAACCCCGCTTTTTCGCCGGGCTGCAGCTGCATGGTGATCCCGTCCACGATTAGATCGGAACCGTACATTTTCGTTAAACCGGAAATTGTCAGTAAGGGCATGCTTACTCCCACCTGTTAAGATTTAATGAAAGAAAGTTTACGAACCTAAATCTGTCGCTTTCTGCCTGTTCCATTATAGCGGTTGGCAGTAAAACGGTCAAAGCAGTTAAAAAAATTTACAGATCCTTAAATTTTACTTTTCAAAAAGTGCCGAAAATATGTTACAATAGGCGCGAAAGGTGTATTATATATCTACATATTCAAATGCATGGAAAAAAAGAACAGGAGGACAGCGAAATGAAAAAGGTTTATCTTGCTGTAACATTGGCCCTGGTGCTGTTATTTGCCCTGGGCAGCGTAGTCTGGGCGGACAATGACAACGACGAAGCTTTGGACGAAGACAGGGACGTTTATTTTGTGCCGGTGGAAGAAATCACCCTGAGCACCGACAAAATGGAGCTGGTGGTCGGCGGCCAGACCGGGATCCTGCGGGCGACCATCAAACCTGAAGATGCCACCAACAAGAACATAGACTGGAGCTCCAGCGACGAAGATGTGGCTACAGTTGAGGCCAGAAGCGATGCCGAGGTAACCCCGGAGGGTGTAGGCACCGCTTATATCACGGCAATTACCGAAGACGGCGGGCTTACCGCTACTGCTGAAGTGGTGGTTAACCCCGACGAACCGACCCCGCCGACAGGCGGCAGCACCGTTTGGCCAATTATTCTCGCTGCCGGTTTACTGGCGGTATCCGGTTCGCTGCTGTATTTTAAAAGGTGCCGGGCTTAACCGGCAAGTAAAAAGTTTTTACCGGATTATTTGATTTTTAAGTAGTGGTAATATAGACGTGCGCCTGTTTGAAAGACCGCTTGAGCCGAGGTGAAAAACGGGTAACGGCAAGATTTGCCTTATCTAAGTTAGTTGAAAGAAGGCGGAGCTGTAACCATTTCCGCTTATGATGCTATTATTCGTTTTTAATAATATTTTGCAAGCTTGTTAAAGAGAGAGAAAAAATAGTCCTGCAGGATTACAGGCAGCGGAGGATTTGTCATGGGGAGAAGAAGACGCAGGCCCAGCAGCCGGCGGAGGAGAAGTTTCGGCCGGCGTAAAAGATCGCCGGAAACGGTATTCTGGATTGTCCTGGTCAGCTTTTTAGTGCTTGGCGGCAGCGGGTTTTTTGCCCACAGCACATTAAGCAATTTAATAGGCCGGGTTTCCGGCGAAGAAGCGGTGACCTCATCTTTGGAGGAAGCCGAAAACAAGGCGGAAGAAACAGGGGAATCAGAACTTATCTGGGAGCCGAAAACCCCTGAAGACCGCAAAAATATCCTGCTTCTGGGACTGGATGATAAGGGTTTCAGCGACATGGTTATGGTCCTTTCATATGACTTAGAAACCTTCGAAAGCTCGCTTTTTTCTATTAAAAGAGACACCTACATAAGCGACCACGACTGGGCCGAAAAAAATTCGGGACAGTGCCACCTGGCCTGGGCCAGCAACCGCGGTATGGGCCGGAATGAAGATTACGACCGGGGCTGCCGGATTGCAGCTAAAACCGTGGAAGAGCTTTTAGAGATCGACCTGCACGCTTTTGCCGGGGTTACCATGGAAGGCTTTGTGGATATAATCGACCTGCTCGGCGGAGTGGAGATCGAAGTAGCCCCGCAGTTTGCCGAACGGGAAAGCAACCCGCTGCCCACCGGCCTGCAGAGGTTAGACGGTGAACAGACCCTGATTTACGCCCGCCACCGCCAGAACCCGCGCATCCCCGAACCCGGTTCCACCAGCCAGGACGGCGACCGGGTCCGCCGCAACCAGCAACTGGTGAAGGCAATGTTTAACCAGGCAAAAAGCATGGAGTCTGAAGAGTTGATGAAATTGATCGACCGGGTCGATGAAAAACTTTACACCAGCCTGGACGACTGGGATATTGTCGACCTGCTTAACTTACTCTACCACCGTGATTTAGACGAAATGGAAACCGCGGTAATCCCCGGTGAAGGTAAGCTGGTTTTTGAAGAACGGATTGAAGGTGACGTCTATTACTTTTACCCCGACCCGGAAGAAACAGCAGAAATCCTGGGCAGGCTGAATATAAGATAACGGGTAAAGGTCAGTCGAGCCCTTTGAAACACCGACTATTATCTTCACCACACCATAATTTACGCCAATTTTACTTAAACTTACTGTTACTGCAAAGCCAGAGCCGTGCTGAATTTGAATTTTGGCCCGGTGACATTGACCGCGAGGAGCCGTCATCAGGCCAAAAGCAGCACGGCTGAGCAGACACGCTCATTTTTATAATAGTCGAGGAGTTCGGCGAAATGTTGCGGCTTTACCCCGTATTCGCCGGGCTCTTTTTTAAAGCCCGGCTAGGTTAGCTCAGCCACCCGGCGGGCAATGCTTAGCGAAGCGGTCAGGCCCGGTGACTCGATCCCGACCAGGTTGATCAAACCGGGCAGGCCCCGCCCTGATTCTTCGGCAATTACAAAATCCCTGAACGGTTCACCGGGTCCGGAGAGCTTGGGCCGGATCCCGGCCATTTCCGGCTCCAGGTCTTCTTCTTCGAGAAAAGGCAGAAACGGTTTTACCGCGGCAAAGAATTCCCCGCGGCGCTCCGGGTTGACGGTGTAATCTTCTTCGTCCAGGTAAACTGCGTTAGGCCCGAGGCGGAGGC
>PUKR01000270.1 GCA_003552365.1 Syntrophomonadaceae bacterium | reverse complement strand
TCCCGGGCACGGTTCATATCCACAAAAAAGGGAGCCAGCCTGGAGATAACCTGAAGTCCGCCGATAGCTTCATAAAGAATGTTGCTGAAAAGATCGATTTCAATTAAAGATTTAGAATCAAGGGTGAAATTATCTTTATACTTTGAAGGCAGCAGGACCCCTGAATGGGGGATGGACAAGATGAATTCCGGGTTGTAGGGGCGGAATTCGATCAAATCCCTGGTTGAAAGAGTATACTTTTCATCGCTGAAAACATCAAATACCTTGACCGCTTCCGGGTGTCCCTGGTAATGAAAATCAATATCACCCCAGCGTTCGGTTGGCTCGGCAGATATGGCTTTTATGGTGGGAAAGGTTGTTGGCGGAACCCCTAACAACTCTCGTTCTAGCCGGTCCATAACGATAGTGCTGAGCGAGATCCCGTATAGTTCAAGCAAGCCTTTCCCGCCCGGGAAGGAGTTAACTTCAAATACATGTCCGGATTGAAACATGTCGACAGATAGAAGCCTGCTTTCAGGATAAGCCTCCCGGACTGCCCAGGCAATTTCTTCCTGTTCCGGGGAAAGGGTATATGCAAGCTGGGTTGCTCCCAGGCTAAAATTAGTTTTCCATTCGCCAGGGGCTGATATTCTTTGCATGCTGCCGATCAGCTCACCATCGAAGAACGTTACGACCAAATCTCCCTGGTTAACCTCGGGGCAATATTCCTGTAAAATTATATGTTCATAGTTGCTTATGTACATTTTGATTATTTCGTGTAGTTCGGGGTCGGCAAATTCTATCCGGTGCACATCATGGCCGCAGCCATACCCAAACCGGTCTTTCAATACGAAAAAACCTTCTTTATTGGGCAGTTTGCTTAAAGCTGCCAGGGCTTCTTCCAGTGAACTGGCTGCATAAGTAGCCGGCTGCGGTAAGTTGGGTGCCCGCATGGTCAGCTCGTACTTATCGTTGGTGGAAAGGGTGGCAGCCACACTTTCCAGTAAAACTCCATGTTTTTCAATGGTCTTGATAATATCGAGGTTGGGGGTATTATGGTTCCTGACATCATCTGCGCGGAAGAAGCACAAGTCTATGTCGGTTAAGGCTACCGGCCGTTCGTCAATTTTTTTTATCATGGGGTAACATTCCAGCGGGTCGCTTTGCCAGGTCGAAGGCAGTTCAAGCACGGAAGCCCTGGCGAAAGCCTTGCCATCATACATAAAAAGATCCTGCATGCTGAAATGATAAAGGTTGTGCCCTCGCGCTGCCGAAGCGCTTAACAACTGGTTTACCCCGGAGTTATAGAGGTCGACTTCAAGGTTGGAATAGCTGAGCCTTTCGCTTTCAAAAGCGATGTTAAGTAACCGTTCATTTTTGTCCATCTAAATTTTCCTTTTCCGGATATTTTAATTGTGTTAAAGTTAGCAATTATTTCAACGCAAGTAATTATAGCGATTGAACAGGGGGTTTGTCAATCAATATTTATTTGTAACTGCCCACCCTGTTTTATATTAGACCCTGCAGGCCTGAAATAAAAATTCAAGCGAGCAGAGCTTTCAACTCAGGCAATTTAATCAAAAGCTTCGTAATGGCTGAAACTGTTTCAATTATTGACTTCGCAAAAGGAAATAAGAGTTGTGTTAGAGAAATATATGATAATCTTTGTATGTGCTTAGCAATAACTAATGTTTTATATTCAGCTGCACACCATTAAATACAAGCGAGAAGGTTTTTGTCATCAACCATCTAATCAATAAAATTAAGCAGTCAGATTTTGTAAAAGTTCTCATCATTCTTACTATCCCCTATATTGCAATGTCGCTTAGCCACAATGGTTTTTTGGCCCTGCTTCCTTTTGTACGGGATGAGTTTGCCTTAAGCAGGACCGAGGTTGGTTATTATTCCACTTTCTTTTTTACAAGTTCTGCTGTCCTTGCTGTCTTTACCGGTAGTGTTGTGGACAGGATCGGCCCTAAAATAGGGTTGATTTTTGGAGTTGCCTGCCTTGGGTCCATGAAGATCTCATTTGGCTTCTCTCCCACTTATACAGTTCTTTTATTATTGGCACCCATTGCAGGAATCGGGCAAAGTATTATCAACCCTTCTATTAATAAGGGGGTGATTCTTGAAACCCCTCCCGCCAAGCATGCAGTTTCGATAGGGATTACTCAATCCGGTTTAGGGATAGGGGGCCTGGTAGGCGCCAGCCTGCTGCCACTTTTTGGGGAAATATTCGGCTGGAGGATAACAGTGCAAATTTCCGGCCTTTTTGCTTTGTTGGTTGCCCTTTTAGTTTATAAATATTATCGTGAAGGTTTCCGATGTAGTGGTTTAGGGAAGGATCAGGAAGACCAAAAAACAGGGTCGAGTTATTTAAAGGAAAACATGCTTTATTTTTTATCAAACAAACAGTTTGTATTTGTATGCCTTGTCGGTTCTATTTTAGCCGGTTCGAGTGTGGGGGCAATTTTTTCCCATTATGCCGTATTCCTATCCGAAGACTTATTTATGAGCAGGGCTGCTGCCGGTTTTGGACTGGGTGTTTTTCAAATAGGCGGAATTATCGGCAGGCCTGTGTGGGGCTGGGTTTCCGAACGTTACCTGGAAGGCAACCGGGGCAAAGCCATCTCACTTTTAAGCTTAACTGCCGGGATTATGTTTATACTGCCCGCCCTTTTGTTTGGAGTGATCCAGTTAAACCTTGTTATCGTTTATGTTTTTTCATTTCTGCTTGGGTTTTCTGTTTTTGGTTGGGGTGGTCTTTACTTCGTTACCTTAGCCGAGTATGCCGGAACTGCGCGGGCCGGGGCGGCGATTGGTTTGGGATTGCTGTTTAACCGGATCGGGATCCTGGCAGCCCCTCCTATTTTTGGTGCGATTGCCGACAGGCAGGGTGACTATAATTTTAGCTGGCTTATTTTTGGGGTAGTGATTGCCCTCAGCTCTTTATTATTAATGCGGGCACAGGTTACAAAGGATGTTTAAGCAATTAAACAAGCATCAACCAGGTCTTTATTTATTGTTAACTGCAAAGGGAATGTTTATAAATGTTGTTTTTTAGACAAATTATAAGTAATATAAGGGCT
>PUKR01000113.1 GCA_003552365.1 Syntrophomonadaceae bacterium | reverse complement strand
ATAAAAATACCGAAGTATATAAAATACAGCCAGGCCGGTTAAAAAACCATAGGCCATATTGAAGATTACCGATACAATATTTCTAGCAGTAGTTTCCAAGACTTAAGAGATCACCTTTCCTTCGACGTATAAACAGGTTTTTTCATGATCGGGGTTGTTAAAGATTTTTTCTGTAGGCCCCATTTCAACAATTTCACCTTTATCGATAAAAATTACTTGATCGGCAATGCGGCGGGCTTGAAATACGTTATGGGTTACGATAACAACGGTTATTGATTTATCCCTGTTCAATGATTTAATCATATTTTCGATCAACTCGATATTAATCGGATCCAGGTTAGCGGTGGGTTCATCCAGTAAAAGCAGTTCCGGATCAAAAGCAACAGCACGGGCGATTGCAACCCTCTGCGCTTCACCTCCTGAAAGTGTATCAGCCCTGCGGGAGGCTAACTCGTTTAAACCGACCTGGGTTAAAAGGTGATCCACCCGTTCTTTTATCTCGGATCTTTTATAACCGCGAGCTCTTAGCCCGTAAGCAACATTGTTCCAGACACTTTCCTTGAAAAGAATAGTTTTTTGGAACACAAGGCTCATTTTACGTCGAATATTGATCTGTTCTTGAGGATTACCGGGAACAGGCTGACCTTGGAAATAATAAGCCCCCTTACTTGGAGCAGTGAGCAGGTTAACAATATGTAATAAAGTACTTTTGCCGGCCCCGCTTGGCCCGATGATTCCGTATATAAGTCCTTTGTTTAGCTTTAACCTGTCAACCCTCAATACTTCCCGGTCATATTTTTTCTCTATATCTTTAAGCTCGACAATAACATTGTTCTTACAGCTGTTATGGTTAATTGCCCTGTCCTCCTTTCTGGATATTGTACAGGATGGAATTGATCGCAAAAGCCAGAAGAAGAAGAATAATCCCCAGACCGATGGCCAGTTCAAAATTGCCTCTCCTTGTTTCAAGAACTATGGCGGTTGTCATTACCCTGGTCCTGCCGGCAATGTTCCCTCCGACGATCATCACTGCTCCCACTTCTGCAATTACCCGGCTTAAACCGGTAATAATCGCCCCAAGTATAGCCAGGCGAGACTCCTTAATAACGGTCCAGGTGGCCAGCATAGAGTCGGCTCCCAGTGAACGGGCAGTTTCTATTATCTCCTTTCCCCTGGCCCTAACACCCAGGAGGCTTAAGCCGGTAACTATCGGTGTAGCCAGGAAAACCTGTGCGATGATCATTACCGAAGGGGTATAAAGGAGTCCCAACACACCAAGAGGACCCTGCCTTGAAAACAGCAAGTAAATGATTAGCCCCCCAACAACCGGCGGCATACCCATGAAAGTGAAAATTATTTTATTAATTAAGCAGGTCTTTTTTTCCGGCTTCAACCCCAGCAATGCACCTAAAGGCACCCCTATGAGAGTGGCAATGATTATTGCAAAAAAAGAAACCCTCAGGGATAGGAAAACAATTTCCAGCAAATCCGGATCTAAAGAAATTATTAGATGAAATGCTTCAACAATTCCATCAAAGAGTCGAGCCAAAAGCTCCACCTCCAAAAAACTGAAAATAACCGGAGTCATTTATGCTTTTCATTCAATAATTAACTATTAAATAAGGAGTCAAGCCTAAATAGCCCGGCTCCTATGGCATATTAAACTATTCTAAACCATATCCGGGGAAAAACAGGGTTTGGTTGTTTACCAGGTAAGAGTTAATCAATTCCTGGCCTTCATCGGACATTAAGAAATCGACATACATCATGGCATAGTCATACCTGACATGGGGGTGCTCATCAGGGTTGACAACCATTATCCCATACTGGTTAAACAGGGCCGGGTCACCTTCAAGGACGGTAATAAGTTCCAAATTATCCTGCATAGCCACGTAAGTACCACGGTCGGCCATGGCATAACCTAATTGCTCGTCCGCCATGTTCAGGGTATCGCCCATACCCTGGCCGATGGAAAGGTACCAGTCTTCACCTGCCGGGTCAATGCCGGCATCTTCCCACAAGCGTTCTTCCATGCGGTGGGTTCCTGAATCATCACCGCGGGAAACGAAGGTGCTTTCGCTGTCGGCAATCAGGTTTAAGCCTTCGAGCGCTTCATCAACATCCTTAACTCCGGCCGGGTCATCTTCGGGGCCGACAAAGATAAAGTCATTATACATTACATCATAGCGATCGACAAAATAGCCTTTTTCAACCAGTTCCAGTTCGGAATCCCTGTCGTGCACCAGTAAAAGATCGGCATCGCCGCGTTTTCCGGTTTCAAGGGCAGCGCCTGTACCCCGGGATATTACCTCTACCTCAAGCCCTGTTTCCTCTTTAAATTTGGGGTTGAGGTAATCAAGCAGCCCCGAATCGTAGGTGCTCGTGGTGGTAGCAAGGGTAATGGTATCGTCAAGCAGTCTTTCTTCAGAATCCGGAGGGCCCCCTGCAGTACATCCGCCGGCAAAAAAAGCTATCTGTAAAAAAATAAACAGAAAGATCGCCAGTAATAGCTTTTCTTGTTTAAAGCAGCACATCGTTTCTCCCTTCAAATTTGCATTTTAACATGCACTTCCCTAAGTCAAATCTTTATCATTCTCACCACAACTTGCTTTAACCTGCTTGCCGGATGCATTACTTACTTCTTTTTATCGACTTCCTCAATTAATTAAGTCATACTTTTAAAATCCGCCCGGGAAAACAGGCTTTAAAAATTTTCTTGGGCCAAAAGCAAACAATCGCATTTCCCCACTGGGAATGCGATCGATATTATTAATCACTGCCCTTCTTTCCACAATGGGAGGCACAGTCGTTTCCAACTGGACCCTGTCGTTCACTTGCCTTAGCAATGCCTTCTTTCAAGCCTTAGAACAAGTGAATCGAAGGTTTAATATTCTTTTTTAATACAAGTGCATTTTATAACAAGTTTGCCGGCCCGTCAAGGGCCATTTCGATGACGACTTTGTCAAAATCCAGCGGGAAAACCTTTCAAACTTTTTTTCCTGAATAGATAGATTTTATTATGCAAATAAGGTATTATTTCTTCCGGAAGGTTTTTTAATATTTTAGCCGCCAAGCT
>PUKR01000005.1 GCA_003552365.1 Syntrophomonadaceae bacterium | reverse complement strand
TATTATATGAATACAAATATGGTGCGCATTGACGTTGAAGGAGGGGGACACTATGCGGACAACAATTAATCTGGATGACCAATTGATCAGGGAAACAGAATCTATTTATAAGGCTGAATCACGCTCTAAATCTATTGAACTTGCTTTAAGGGATGCCCTCGAAATAAAAAAGAAAGAAAAATTAAGAGAACTGGTCGGTAAAATAGAATTTGATGAAGAAGCTATGCAGCAATTCAGGGACGGTGAGCGATGAAAAATATACTGATCGATACCTCAATCTGGATCGAGTATTTCAAGGGTAATCAGGCAATCACCGGAGTGATTGACAAAATGCCTGCCGGCATCACTTATATCACGGGACCGGTGATAACAGAGCTAATCCAGGGAATGAAAAACAAAACAGAAAAAGAAGATTTTATAATGGCGCTTAAAAGCATACCTTTGCTCGAAATAACCGGTCAAGATTGGATTGATGCAGGTATTTTTGGCTCTACCTTAAGGAACAAAGGGATCATTGTGCCCCTCCCCGACCTGATCATTTATACAGTTGCTTTTAATAATAGCTGTTCTCTCTGGACCAGGGACAAGCACTTTCAAATCATAGAAGAAGCAACCAATTCAAGGCTTGAAATATACAATCCCCTGTAAACTTTTAACTCAAAGGACTGCCCCTTATGATCACATCTCATGTAACATCTCGGCAAAATAGGTCTGGCCATGTCCGTTTTTTAGGGAAAGCAGCTCCAGCACTCCTTCTACATCTGCCAGGGCGCGGTGCTTCTTGTCGGGCGCAATGCGGTGCCTTTCAAGCAGCCTCTGCAGGCTGCGGCCGCCGCCCCAGCTTACCCCGGACATGGAACAGTACCACGGTTTTCTCTTTGCAGAAGGAATAATTTTCGTAACAAAACCCCGGTCGAAAGAAGCGTTATGGGCCACCAAAAAATCAACCCCTTCGATCATTTCTTTAACCCTGGCTATATCAAGGCGCTCACCGGCCAGTTCCTCTTTTGTCAACCCGTGCACCAGGTAGGCACCCTCGCTGATACTACAATTAGGTTCCCGCAAACCACAGTAATTGTCCACAATCTCTTTTATACCATGCTGATCATAGCTGAAAAGCACCAAAGCCAGCTCGATAATTTCATCATAGCGGGCATTGAGCCCCGTGGTTTCTACGTCGATGCAACCGGCAATACCTGTTTTAAGCCCTGGCCTGCCAGCGGGTTCAACTGTTTCTGCCTGGCAAATTTCACCATCTTTTTTCAGCTCTAAGATCCGGTCCACCCGGAAATTACGCAGCTCATTTCTTTTCAAGCAGTAAGCCCTCATCCCGAGATAGCTCTTGCCGCGGTACTCCATCTGACCGACGCCTTCAGGGATAACCACCCGCTTGCTCTTTTCATCAGTGGTTTTTAGATAAACCATCTCTAGCTCTTCTTTGTTTTCAGCAGCTGCTTCAATGATCGCAACCTTGTCATCTAAGGGCAATTTTTCTTCTGAAAGCTCATACTGTTGTGCGGTAATAAAGTTAACCACCCTGAAATCAAGGCGGATATCTGATATTTTTACCTTTCTTTTTAAAAAAATGCCCTCGAAGCTGCGGCAGCGAGAAAGGGCCACATAAAGCTGACCGGAAGCAAAAGTGCCCCTGCCCAGGTCGATAACCACGTTGTCAAAGGTCTTGCCCTGGCTTTTATGGATGGTGATCGCCCAAGCCAGTCTCAAGGGATACTGTTTAAAAGAACCTACATTTTCGGCTACTACGGTTTGCTTATTTTCATCCCAGTAAAAGCGCCATACTTTCCATTTAAAGGGGACTACCTCGACCACGAAACCGTCGCTCAATTTTACTTCCAAACTTTCATCCAGGTTTTCATCCTGGTCTCCATCAATAATCCTTTCAACTGTGCCGATGGTGCCGTTAATCCAGCGACCCGCTGCGTCATTGTTCAAAAGCATCACCTGGGCCTTTTCTTTTAACTCCAGGACTTCATCTGCCGGATAGCTCTTCCTGTCTATCTCACCGGTAATTTCCGCTTCAAAATAATATGGCTCTCCAGCTAACTTTTCCAGTTCCGCCCGGTTCCTTTCCTCCGCCATGGCATTGGTGGTAGTCAGGTAGATAGCATCTTCTGGCAGTTCTCTTTCACTTGCTACTACCCGCTCGTTAAGCATCGACAGATCTTCTTCGGCAACAGTTCTGTTGCGGATCTTGTTTAACAGCTCAATAAAGTCCCGGTCGCTCTGGCGGTATATTTTTTCGAGCTCTAAGTGCTCTACTGCGACTTCCCGGTATACCCTGGCGTCGAAAAAATATTCGCTGTCATAATGCTTTTTAAACAGCTCCCGTTCACGGCCGACCACCACGGGTGGAATCTGGTAGAGATCACCGATAAAAATCATCTGGATGCCACCAAAAGGCACCCCGGGTTGTTTACCGTTTATCCTTAAAAACTGATCAATGCAGTCCAAAAGATCGGCTCTCACCATCGATATTTCATCAATTACAATTGCTTCTAAGTTTTTATAAATGGGCGAAGCTTTCTTATCAGCCTGCCGCTTAACCTTCTCAACAGTTATCTCCGGTCCAAAACCGAAGAAAGAATGGATGGTCTGACCGGCAATGTTTACCGCCGCCACCCCGGTCGGTGCCAGAACTACCATACTTTTCTCTGTTTTGGAGCGAAAATAGCCAAGCAGGGTCGATTTGCCCGTGCCGGCCCTGCCGGTGATGAAAATATGGCAAGATCTGTTTTCCATTAATTCCAGCGCTCTTGCAAACTGTGGATTTATCTCGATATTACCGGACACCAACTACCATCCTTCCACCGGGTTAGTATGAATTACATGACAGAAAACTCTTACCCTTAGCTTCTTTTCAAGTCAAACTTACTGCTATTGTAACCTGATCAGCAAACTGTAACAATGTAAAAATGAGATTGCTACGTTTTCATACAAGTTTAAGGGCTTGATTTAGTTTGTTTAAATTAGTAATATCTTTATCATGAGTAAACTGTAAAGGAGTAATCGATGAAAATAATAAGCGAGTTAATATCAGGTATCTTACAGGTTTTTTTATTTGCTTTAATTCC
>PUKR01000071.1 GCA_003552365.1 Syntrophomonadaceae bacterium | reverse complement strand
TTATCCTGTTTTTTAACTGCCAGCGCCAGTTTTCCCAATCCTCATCGCTCGCTTTGAAGTATTCCTTGATTCTTTTCTGGTTTTCAAGGATTTGCGGCCAGCGGTTAAACCCGTAGGGCATAGTCTTTAAGGCTTCATTGTAATCCGCTATCGTGTTTTTTAACTCTCCCGCCCGCTTATGGGCCATTTCCTGTTTTTCATTTTTACCCTTTTCAATAGCCATTTACAGTTCATACCTCCACATTTTCTTTTTAAAACTTTACTACAAGAAGATTATACTGCGAATAGATAATTCTGTCAAAAAAAAAGATTGTTTTTTATTGAGTATAAATACATAAGAAGGAGTGGCTTAAATACCGGCGAATTCTAAGTGGAGATAAAAAGGAGGCTATTTAAATATGTACGGGATTATTACCGTTTTGTTGGCTTATTTTATCGGCGCTTTTCCTACCGCTTACCTGGTGGGGAAAGCCCTGAAAAAAATTGATATCCGCCTTGAGGGTTCGGGCAATGTCGGGGGAATGAATGTTTACCGGGCTGCAGGCCCGGTTCCTGGTATAATTACTGTTTTGCTTGACATTACCAAGGGTGCGCTGGCTGTTTACCTCGTTTTAGTTTTCACTGGGGAACCTGCTTTTGCTATGCTGGGAGGCCTGGCCGCTGTTGCGGGGCATAACTATAATCTTTTTCTTAAGTTCAAAGGTGGTAAAGGATTGGCTACCAGCCTGGGTGTGGTTATTATTCTTTCACCGCAGAGTATCGTTTATGTGATCCTGTTTGCCTTAATTCTGACCCTGGTTTTGCGGGATACAAATACTGCTTTTGGCAGTGCCGCTGTCTCCATCCCTCCCATATTCTATTTTCAGCATCAGCAGGTCGAATGGATACTTTTCGGTTGTGCACTGGCCTTTTTAATTATAATCAGGCACCTTCCCGATTACAGGGCTTATAAACAGGGGCGCAGAAAAATCAAGTAAGTTAAACCGGTCATGGATACTACTTAAGATATTTTAAAATAGCTGAACAGGTGGCCGAAGTTAATCCCGGCTACCACTTTATTATTATAGCGGGCGTACAGTTGGCGGTTTCCCTCCTCGAGGTGTGAAGACTTAATCCCGTGTGATATTGAAAGAAACGTTTCGATATAGGCGGCCAGTTGGTCACAGGCTTTTATAATCTCCCCGTCTAAGGGGTTAAAGTAGTCCCGGTTATAGCGGTTATTAATCGCTTCGGATCCGACACGGCGTACCTCACCGTTAACGATAATCTTGCTGGCAAACTCATCTTCGGTGAAATAACGCAGCTCGCTGTGCCATTCAGTGGGCAAAAGGGGAAATATCCTTTCTTCCAGCTGGCGGTGTTCGATGTCATGAATGATCTCTTCGATTCCTTCAACCGCCCTTTTTACAGGCGAGACAATATCCCTGGTCAGCACTTCCGGCAAATCGTGGAACAGCGCGGCAAAGTAATTGTTGTATATTCTTTTCGGGCAGGCGCTTAATTCAATAGAACAAAGGTAACTCATCATGGCGACAAGCAGCATGTGCCCCATTACCGAAGTTTTAGGGACCCTGGGTGATTGAGCCCAGCGCTGTTGAAAGCGGAGCTGACCGACTAAATCTAAAAAGTTGCTGGTTTTCTTGCCAAGGGCCAGTTTTTGCACTCCGGCCAAATCGTAATGCTCCTCGATTTGGTTGGCAATTGCTGCCTTGGTTTCTTCCAGGCCGTACAGGCCTTCATTAAGGCGGTAAATAATTTTAAATTCCCAGTTTGTGGCCAGGTAATGAGCTGCTTTTAAAATTCTTTTTTCCAGGTTGGCCCTTTCAGGGCTGGAATAATAATTTTTCATCTCATCAAGCAAACTGGCCCTGAGTTCAGGAACTTTTTCTTCCAGGCGTTCGATAACCCATTCGTTTAACTGTTCTCCTTTTTCAGCCATAAGTTTATAATAAACGGGAGGTTTAATGTCGGTCAAAACAATCCGGTGTAAAAACTCAAAAAAACCGCCCTCGATTAAACGGTGCCAGTTTATTTCCGTGCCGTGATCGGCTTCCTCAATTTTAGAAAGTACATATGCGTAAACCATTTTATGGGCCTGTTTATCCAGTTCCGTAAAATGCTCGGGGCGGATATGGTCGTTCCAGCGCTGGATACTGGCTGCCTCGTAGAGGACTTCAAGCAATTCTTTCCTGATCATTTTACCCCTGCTTTCTTTTGGCCGATTTTAGATTCAGATCCCTTCGCCAGGCGGCCGATATTCTCATGATGACGAGCAACTACCAGTATGGCTGCGCCAATACCAAATAAAACATATGAAAGCTCAAAACCAAGCAGGAAAAATAACAGCGGGGTAAGGATCATGGCGGTCATCGATCCCAGGGAAACATAACGGGTTAAGTAAACCACCAGTATAAACCAGGCAATTACGATCAGGGTAACCCAGCCTGAAAGAGCGATCAGCACACCGATAGAAGTTGCCATCGCCTTTCCCCCTTTGAATTTTAAAAATACGGGAAAACTGTGCCCGGCCATGGCTAAAAATCCTGCCCCCAGGTAAACTGCCGGCAAATCACTGACGGCCCCGGCTAAAAGGACCGCCGCCAACCCCTTGATCAGGTCCAACGCAAAAACAGGCAGGGCTGAGCGCCAACCATAAACTCGAAGCACATTGGTAGCACCAATGTTGCCGCTGCCGTATTTACGGATATCGGTATTGTGAAAAAACCTGGTGATAATATAACCAAAGGGAATAGAACCAAGCAGGTAGGCGAAAATTAAAACAAGGTAGATCATTATCATTCTCCTCTCCGCTGCCGCTTTCTAAATTTAATTATAATTGGAGTCCCGCTGAAATCAAAGGCTTCACGCAGGCGGTTTTCCAGGTAACGTTTATATGAAAAATGAATTAATTCAGGGGCATTGGCAAAAAAGACAAAAGCAGGTGGTTTGATGCTCACCTGGGTAGCATAATATATCCTTACTCTTTTGCCCTTTACTGTTGGCGGGGGATTTACGATCAAAGCATCTTCAAGCAGTTCATTTAAAAGCGCTGTGGGAACTCGTTTATGCTGCTCCTGCCAGGTTTTTATAATTAA
>PUKR01000239.1 GCA_003552365.1 Syntrophomonadaceae bacterium | reverse complement strand
TATGCCCAGGACCTTGCTGCCTTGAGAGGGGGGATAAATTATGTTTGATATGGATGCTATGAGAGAAGCTTTTTTCACTGTTTTTGCCCTTGATACAGCTTTATTTATCATGCTTGGCGTTGTAGTAGGCATTTCTGTAGGGGCAATTCCCGGACTCGCCCACAGCTTGCCGATAGCACTAGTTTTACCCTTTTCCTTTATCCTTCCGCTGCATCAAACCATGGGGCTTTTAATAGGCACTTATAAAGGTGGCACTTACGGCGGTTCTATAACTGCAATCAGTTTTGGGACACCGGGTACTTCAGGCGCCGCCGCCACGGTAGCGGACGGTTACGCGCTGACCAAGCTGGGCAAGGGTAAAAAAGCCCTTCAAATGGGGCTATATGCTTCCATCACCGGAGATGTTTTAAGCGACCTGGCCTTAATTTTCCTGGTAGTACCCATTGGCATGATGGCACCGCGCTTTGGCCCGGCCGAGCTTTCTGCGCTTTATTTTTTGGCCCTATCTTTGGTCGTGGTTTTTTCCACAGAAAATCCGGGTAAAGGAATCCTGGCCGCCGGGATAGGTTTTTTTCTCGCAATAATTGGACGTGATATATTAACCGGAGGGATTCGTTTTACCTTTGGCCTCCGTTACCTGGAAGCAGGGTTTCCACTGGTTCCTTTGTTAATCGGTTTTTTCGCGGTTCCCAACATTATTAAGCAAATCCATGGGGTAATCACGGCCTCCAACGGGCCCGGGAAAATAGTTGAAGACGCCAAAGAACTGCTGCTTAAAAAGGAAGAGGGGCTGACCCTTAAAGAATTTTTTTCCAGCTGGAGAGGCCTGGGCGTGGGAACGATCGTCGGCACCCTGCTGGGCGCGCTGCCCGGACCGGGAGCAACATTGTGTGCATATACCGCCTACAGCGTAACCAGCCAGATAAGCAAGGATGAAAGCTACGGTAAAGGAGCCCTGGAAGGGGTTGCCACAGCGGAAGCTGCCAATAATGCTACCTGCGGAGCTACCTTTATCCCACTATTAACTTTTGGGATACCCGGCAGCTCCATTGCCGCCCTGTTAATGGCCGCCCTGATTATGGAAGGTATCCCGGTAGGGCCCAGGGTTGTCATAGACCATACGGTAGCTGTTTATACATTATTTTTACTGCTGCTTCTAGCCAATCCATTCAATTTGCTTTTTGGGAGGCTGCTGATCCCGGTATATTCAAAACTAACCAGGATTCCGGCTTCGATACTATGGCCGGTAATTACTCTTGTCATTGTCATCGGAACCTATGCTCTTAATAACCGACCTTTCGATATAGTGATCTGCCTGATCGCCGGTGTTATCGGTTATTTTTTCAAGTGGTTCAAACTGCCCGACGGACCCCTGGTCCTTTCTTTCCTGGTTACTCCACTGTTTGAAGCAAACTTCAGGCAGGCTATAACCATATCACGGGGTGATATAACTTACTTTTTCGCCAGCGGCATATCCCAGGTTCTCTGGATTGTAACCATAGTAACAATAATTATTTTCGTGCGGAAAAGAAGGAGAAGCAGTATTAAATTGACGGAAGGCTAGCTGAACTTTAATTTAGGAGGTGAAGTATAAACAACCTAAGCAAAGTTTTAGGTTTCATAATTATCCTGTAGCCGGGCAAGTGAACTAAAAAAACAAAGGGGGAATTATCAATGTTTAGCAAGATATTTCCAGTTTTACTGCTTGTAATGGTTTTCATTCTTTCACTGGCCTTTTTTACCGGCTGTGAAGAACCGGAAGAAGAAGTGGTAGCCGAAGAACCGGAAGAAGAAGTAGCTGAAGAACCCGAGGAAGAACCTGAAGATGAACCTGAAGATGAACCGATTGAAATCGACATCATTGTCGGTTTTGCCGCCGGGGGTTCTAATGACCTGACCGCCCGTTACATGGTAGAACACCTCGTTGAGCACGGCATTACCGCGAATGTTGTTAACATGCCCGGCGGCATGAGTACTGAAGCTGCTTATCATGTTTCCAACCTGACACCTGAAGAAAATACATTTTTCTGGGGACATTCCGGACCCTTACTGTTTGAACCTGCCGCAGGAGACAGGGGTTATACCATTGATGATTTTGAACCGGTAGCCACCCTTGCCGCTCCTACATTTTGCATCGGTGCAAGGCCGGGAGCGCCCTGGGGTGACGATTTCGAAGCCCTGGTGGAATATATTAAGGAAAACCCCGGTGAGGTTACTTTCGGTGGCCAGGGTGAAGGAAACGTAAGACATTACGCGGTTGAGCAAATTCTTCCTCCCGACGAACTGGATTACAGCTTTGTGGGCCTTGAAGGCGGAGCAGATGTTGCCATGAACCTTACCGGTGAACATGTCGATGTCGGCCATTTAAGCCTTGCAGCTGCCAGTCCGCTGGTTGCCGATGAAGAACTCTGGGCGGTTGTCAACACCAACCCTCTTGTAGAGCGAGATCCGCTGATGCCCGATGTCCCTAATGTTTCTGAATTCGACCTGGAAGAAGGGCGAGAACCGCATCCGATCGCTTTATGGGCAGTACCAGGTACCGATCAAGCCATGATTGAAAGGATCTCAAATGCAATTGGGGAAATCGCAGAAAAACCTGAACTAATTGAAAGCTATGAAGAAATGGGAGTTGTCGCTCACTACCTCAACCCCCAGGAAACCCTTGAGTTCTATACAAATGTAAACGAAACCGTAGTTCCAGACTATATCGAATGGCTCGATTCACTGGATTAAACAAACACCCGGACAGGGCACATATAACTTAACCGGATTCCCCGGGGTTCCTATTGCAGCCCCGGGGTTTACTTTTTTTTGGTAACTAACTAAAAATCATACTCCCTTTTGAAGGGAAGTAAGGTAGCAATATTTAATATAACTTTTATACAAAATAAAAATTATCAAGGTGGTAATAATATGAAAACCTACAATACGGACGTCCTTATTATTGGAAGCGGGCTGTCAGGCCTGATGGCGGCTATAAACTGCAAAGAAGCTGACCCTGGCTTAAAAGTAACAATATGTTCCAAGTCCCCTCCCGGCCTGGCCAATTGCTCTGCAGTCAGTAAAGGGGCCTTTAGAAATTCTACACCAGACTACCACCCGGATAC
>PUKR01000050.1 GCA_003552365.1 Syntrophomonadaceae bacterium | reverse complement strand
TTTTAAGGGGGTTAGCCTTACTTGCAGGTTTATTAAACGATCTTTTCCAGGGAAGCAATCGACTGATCGATTAGTTCCTGGGGATAATCCACATCTTTGATCTTGCCGGCCAGGTAATCGTCGTAGGCGGTAAGGTCAAAATGGCCGTGACCGCTGAGGTTGAAAAGAATTGTCTTTTCTTCCCCGGCCTCCTTGCATTCCATGGCAACATCGATTGCTGCCTTGATCGCATGTGCCGTTTCCGGCGCAGGCAGGATTCCCTCGGTGCGGGAGAAGGTAAGGGCCGCTTCGAAGACGCCTTCCTGTCCGTAAGCGCGGGCTTCAATCAGCCCGTCGTTGTAAAGCTGGCTGACCAGCGGTGATTCACCGTGGTAGCGCAGGCCACCGGCATGGATACCGGGCGGCATGAAATCGTGTCCCAGGGTGTACATCATCAAAAGCGGGGTATACATGGCCACGTCCCCGTAGTCGTAGGTGAAAGCGCCTTTGCTAAGCGTAGGGCAGGCTTCCGGTTCGACGGCAATGGCGCGCACCTTCCTGTCATCCCTGATCTTGTCGTGCAGGAAGGGGAAGCTGATCCCGGCAAAGTTGCTGCCGCCACCGCAGCAGCCGATTACAAAGTCCGGGTATTCGCCGACCATTTCCAGCTGCTTGTGACATTCCTGGCCGATGATGGTCTGGTGCAGCATAACGTGGTTGAGGACGCTTCCGAGGGAGTAGTTGGTATCGTCCCTGCCGGCGGCATCTTCGACAGCTTCACTGATGGCAATCCCCAGGCTGCCGTTGGAATCGGCGTCTTTGGCCAGGACATCGCGGCCGGATTTAGTCATCTCGGTCGGGCTGGCGTAAACATCTGCGCCCCAGACTTCCATCATCGAACGGCGGTACGGTTTTTGAGTATAGCTGATTTTGACCATGAAGACCTTGCATTCCATGTCAAAATAGTTGCAGGCCAGGGCCAGCGAACTGCCCCACTGGCCTGCGCCGGTTTCGGTGGATAGCCGCTTGATGCCGGCAGCCTTGTTGTAATAAGCCTGGGCTACGGCGGTGTTTGGTTTGTGGCTGCCGGCCGGGCTGACCCCTTCGTGTTTGTAATAGATTTTCGCAGGGGTGCCTAAGGCTTCTTCTAACTTGTAGGCCCGGTATAGCGGGCTCGGGCGCCACATGCTGTAGATATTGAGCACTTCTTCGGGGATATCGATAAAGCGTTCGCTGGAAACTTCCTGTTCGATCAGGGCCATCGGGAAAATAGCGCTCAAGTCCTCCGGGCCGGCCGGTTTTTTGGTGGCCGGATTTAAAGGCGGCTGGAGCGGGTTGGGCATGTCCGCCTGGATGTTATACCACCTGCGGGGCATGTCCTTTTCGGGTAAAATAATTTTTCTTTCTTTCATTTTAATGACCTCCTATTATTTTGATTTATAATGTTTGCTAAGCCGTTGCAACCGCTTTACCTGCAATGTTACCCGTCTAAAAAGCAGAACGGCTGAGCAGTAAAGATTTGTATATATAAAAAACTCCCGTCCTGGGACGAGAGTTGTTCGCGGTACCACCCTGGTTACCTGTATTGATAATCAAACAGGTCGCTTTGTCAGGTGCGGAATAACTTTTCCAGACCTGCTTTCTTTTAACGGCGAAAGATCCGCCCGGGTCTACTAAGGCTTTTAGCATTTTCGGCCGGGACCTCGAGGAGCCATTCACCAGGTGCGCCAACGCCGGAATCTCAGCTTCGGAAAGTCTTTTCCTCCATCCGGCTCTCTTGGTTGGCCCGTTCCGGGCTACTAGTTCCTGTCATCAGTTTAACTTGCTATCTTTGATTCAAAAGATTAGCACAGGGAAAGGAAACTGTCAAGCAGAAATTTTTTTGAACTACTTAAGGTATGAAAAATTGTTGTTTATGTTTGTTCATTATCCAAAAATTCAACTATATATTTACTGAATTGCTCGAAGTCTTCCAACCTGGTATTGATAATCTCATAGATATCCTCTGCAGTAATATGCGCATATTCATGGACCAACCTGTTCCGGTAACCGGCCATTCCTTTAATTTGCTTGCTAAATTCAGAGCTGATGATGTTGTTTTGCCCCAGTAATTCAGTGATATGGCTGTATTTCTCTGGTTTCCCTAACCCCTTTTTAGCAATAATATGACGTCCTATGTCAAACATTGATTCTAAAGAGCGCCTCAAGTGATGTTCTGCTATAGCATAATTATCAGGGTTTGCTAAAAATTGGTCCCTGGTAAGATTTTGCAATTTTTTTAAGCGAGCAGAAGATGCTCTGATCCGTGCAAGACGATCTTCGATAAATTCAAAGCTAACCATAAAAGTATCCATCCTTAATCGCTTCTCTGACTTCTTTGCGGTAAAGATCTATAAAAGGTTTAAAATCAAGGTAATCTCTTATAACTGCATCTTCAAAGTCAGTCCGTTTTTCTTCGTCTATGCTGTATATTAATTTACCACGACTGATTACCAGGTATTTAAACTCTATCGAGGATTTATTTAAGAGAATTATATCTACTTCTCTTTGAAGTAGAAGTGCCGCATCTTCCTCTAATTCCATTAGCAAATTATTGACTGCATTCTGGTCGTAATTATCATCAATCAAGATAGCAAAATCATAATCACTGCTTTCAGTGGAAGTTCCTTCAGCCCTGGAACCAAAAATATAAGCTGCTATAACCCGGTATTTGCCCAAGATATTTCCCAGTTTTTCTTCAGCTATAATGATGTTTTCTTTTTCTACCATACAAAAGCACCTCAAAAAAAATGATAGAGCAGTTTAAATAATACATTACTATACCAGAATTTGCAATTAAGGGGGATCAGGCAAGTAACCTGTGAATTCATAATCAAAATTTTTTTGTTTGAGATTATGCCCTTAAGAGCTTCGGCTTGTCTAAGTTCAGGAAAAGATCAGATAAAGGGTTCCGGCGGCGATCGCCGAACCGATAATACCCGCCACGTTGGGCCCCATGGCATGCATTAGCAAGTAGTTGGAGGGGTTTTCTTTTTGGCCCACAGTTTGCACCACCCTGGCGGCCATGGGAACGGCTGAAACCCCGGCAGCGCCGATCAGCGGATTGATCTTACCGCCTGAGAGTTTGCAGAAT
>PUKR01000032.1 GCA_003552365.1 Syntrophomonadaceae bacterium | reverse complement strand
TTGCCAGGATAATGCAAATTGATCGTTTAAATTTGTTTTTAAAGCAGGCTTGCGAGGTTCCTTCTGATAAACTTGAAACCTTTTGGCAGCTTATAGAACGAAGGGCTAAAGGTGAGCCGGTAGCCTATTTAATCCAGGAAAAGTATTTTTACGGTTTCCGCTTTACAGTAAACAGAAAGGTTATGATACCCCGTCCGGAAACTGAACTGCTTGTTGATAGAGCTGTCATGTGGGCCGACCGGTTAAAGGATCTCCGGGGTAAAAGGATCAAGGCTGTCGACCTGGGTACCGGCAGCGGGGCCCTGGCTGTAACGCTTGCCCTTTTGTGTCCCCGGGCGGAAGTTTGGGCCGTCGACAGTTCCCCTGCTGCCTTAGAAGTGGCCCGGGAAAACGCATCCCTGCATAATGTGGCTCAAAGAATCCGATTTTACCAGGGCAACTACTTTCATGCCCTTGAATTATTGCCGGAAAAGCCAAAATTTAATCTTATTGTTTCTAATCCTCCTTATGTGAGTGAACCGGAGATAAATAATTTGTCCCGGGAAGTAAAAGATTACGAACCCCGGGGAGCCTTGTATGGCGGAAAAGATGGTTTGGACCATTATCGCCAAATTTTTGAACAGTTACCGGATTATACGGCTGAAAAATTCTTGTTATTAATGGAAATTGGAGCCGGTCAAAAGGAAAAAGTCGAAGCGCTTTTAAAAGAAACCGGAGTCATCGATTCTTTTGCCTGGTTTGACGATTTAAGCGGGTGGCCCCGGGTATTGGAAGCTGCTGCTATTAATCACTGAATTTTAGAAGTTTTAATTTAATTTTTCACCGGTAGAGGTTATGGTTAATTTGCCGTGTTTGACCCCCTTTACCCCGATCAGGCTGCCGGCCAGTTTTTTTGCTTCAGCAGCTTTGCCCCTGACAACCATAACCTCCAGGCAGTGGTCATGTTCCAGGTGGACATGCATTACAGAAACAATCATGGCATGGTGCCTGTGCTGTAGCTCAAGCAGGAGGTCGCTCAAGCCGCGAACATGATGATTGTAAATAATAGTTATAGTGCCGGCTACCTCTTCATCTTCACGTGACCAGTCAAGTTCTACCAGCTGGTTGCGGATCATATCCCTGATTGCCTCTGAGCGGTTGGGGTAGCCGGATTTTACTATCTCCCGGTCCAGGCGATCGAGTAAATCTTTTTCCATGGATATTCCAAAACGGATCAAATTGGGCATAATTTAAACACCTCCCGGATTTTACTGGTATGATTATAACACAGCCTGTGATATGAAGGTTTGCCTGTTAAATAATTTAAAAAAGCAACTGCCCGGCGTTGCCGGGCATATAAAAAACATTTGAAAAGAGCGTCAAGATAATTTATAATAACATCGGTGTTTAACAAGGGTAAGTAAATACAATTGACCGCGGGAGGTCAAGTATTGTTCTGGGAGATAGCCTTAACCACACTGGGTGGACTGGGCCTGTTTTTATTTGGGATCCAGATCATGGCTTCCGGAATGCAAAAAGCAGCCGGTGACCGTTTCCGGCGTATTCTGGAGGTGCTGACCAATAAACCGGTTTTGGGAGTTATAACCGGGATACTTGTAACCATCCTGGTCCAGAGCAGCAGCACTGCCAGTGTCATGGTGGTGGGTTTCGCCAACGCCGGTTTAATGAATTTATCCCAGGCCATCAGTGTGATTATTGGGGCCAATGTGGGAACTACCGTTACCGCCCAGCTGGTCTCATTTGAAATTTGGGTGATCGCCCTTCCGGCAATTGCCTTTGGATCACTGCTAAACTTTTTCGGCCGCCGCCGCACGCAAAGATATATCGGGCAAACTGTGCTGGGGCTTGGTTTATTATTTCTCGGCATGATCACCATGTCGGACGGCATGAGCCCCCTGCGGGATTTGGACGCTTTTTATGACCTGCTGGTATATTTCAGCAACTACCCGGTGTTAGGAATTTTGGCCGGGGCTATTTTTACCGCTTTAATCCAAAGCAGCAGTGCCGCTACCGGGGTAATTATTGCGCTTACCACCCAGGATTTAATCCCCTTTGAAGCAGCAGTGCCGCTTATTCTTGGAACCAATATCGGAACTAGTATAACTGCCATCCTTGCCGGAATAGGCGCTAATGTGGCAGCGCGCCGGGCAGCGGCAGCCCACGTTGTCTTTAATGTAGTCGGTGTGGTTCTCATTTTAATCTTTTTAACCCCTTTCTCCGAGCTGGTAGTTCATACTGCAGATTCGGTGCCGCGCCAGGTGGCCAACACCCATACGGCCTTTAACCTTTTTAATACCCTGGTTTTCCTGGTTTTCTTAAAATATTTTAACCAGTTAATCTGTTGGGTAATTCCCGGGGATGGTGAAAAGGTAGATTTTGGTCCCAAGTACCTCGATGCAAGGATTCTAAAAACTCCTGCCGTTGCTATTGGCGGGGCTAAACAGGAATTGTTGCGTATGGCCGGAATCGCTAAAGAAATGCTTGATGAATCCCTGGAGCTGTTCCAAAAAGGGGATTTGAAAAAGATAAAGCATATTGATCAAATGGAAGAACTGGTCGATGGCCTGGAAAAAGAAATTAATGTTTACCTTTCAGAACTTTCCCAGCACTCTATGACGCAACAACAAACAAAGCTGGTGAGCAATTTAATGTCGGCAGCAAACGACCTTGAAAGGATTGGCGACCATGCCGAAAATATCATGCAGCTTGGTGAAATGAAAGTTGAAGACAAGCTGCCTTTCTCAAATACAGCTATTGAAGAAATAAAAGGTTTTGGAAACAAAATAAGCTGGATGCTAAAAAATGCCATTACCGCTTTTGAAACGAACGACAAGGAACTTGCATATGAGGTAATTAAGCAAGATGATGAAGTAGATGACCAGGAAAAAAGTTTGCGCAATGCCCATATTGAAAGAATTAATACGAAAAAATGCTATCCTTCTGCCGGGGTAATTTTTCTTGATCTTTTAAGCAACCTGGAACGAGTTGGCGACCATGCAAAAAATATTGCCGAACTGGTTCTGGAAGAAAATTAACCGCAATAACCCAGTTTACTGGAGTTCACCGGAAACAAGAATTATTTATATAATATTTTTTATATTGCTTGCTGCTTTAACCGGAAAGTGGGTTCGAATATATTTAGTAACTG
>PUKR01000041.1 GCA_003552365.1 Syntrophomonadaceae bacterium | reverse complement strand
ATTTCTAAAAGCTTCCAACCTGGTGATCATCCCCGCCGGGGCGGTGTGTTCATCGAGCGTGAGGCGCAGGTAGCTGGTTATCCCGCTCAGAAAATGCCTTAACATGGCATTAGGCCCGCATTTAAAGGGATCCAAAAAGATCATGTTAACCTGGGGAAGGCCGGTTTCTTTTGTTTTCAGGTTTAAAAAGTTTATCAAAATTACCGCAGACAATATCTTTTGCAATTGTGCAGGATAAATATTATCCATACTTTCAACCTGTTCGTCCAGGTATTTCATGAATTCTTCACGGTAAGGATCGAGGTAGGGGGAATTGATTTTGCCTGTATACCAGGCTTTGAGGTATACAGTAAAGTACTCGTGCGGCACTGCCATTAAGCCGCTTTGCCGGGCATAGTAGATCGACTTTTTGGAAATAAGCTGATCGTAAAGAGTATACCCACGGCTTAAAAAGGCTACCGCAGCACGTTCTGCATTATTTTTTAGTTCTTCAAGCATGGTTTCAGCTTCAGCAACAAGCCGGTTTGTAAAATCTTCCTGGGCTTTGTAAGCAGCGCTGACTGCTTGTTCCAGCAACTCTTCAGTGTAGTTTTCTCCCAGGATTTTTCTGGCTACCGGTTCCATTTGTTCTTTAATCCGGTTATAACCATCTTTGTAGTTGAGCTGGGCATAAAGCACCTGTTCCCGGTCAAGATCGATGGAGTTGACTACTGTGCCCCGCAGGGTCTGCAAGAGGGGACAAACAAAGGAACGCGGCCACTGGGGAGCCCAGGGCACCTCTTCCATGTTTACCACTTCCGGAAGAAAAATGTAGTCGGGTTCTTTTTCTTTTAAATCCTGGTAGTGCCCGATAATAACCTTCATCGGGTAGCACATCTCGGAATCGAGCATTATTTTGCCTTTATGCAGTGTTTCAGGGGTGCTGTTGTCTGAAAGGACTACCCGGCAGCCGATATTCCTAAAAAATGCGGCCCAGAAGGGGTAGTATTCAAAGTAGAGACCATTGCGGGCAATGCCGACTGTCGGCCCCTCTTCCCCGCTTTCTCCGGCAGCCTGGTGAAATACTTCCGACCTCCTGGCGGCATAATCCGGCAGGTCTGATCCTTCCTGCTTCTTTTCAATGCTTGAATAACGGCCGCAACGGTCACCGTAAATAAACTTTTTACCGTCTGAAAAGCTGATTACATTCAGCATGCAGTTGTGTTCGTGCTTGCACTCGGCCTTACAGGGCTTTTTCTCGTTTTCAAAGTGGCTGACTGCAGATAAGTTGTTAAAAGTGTAATTGCTTTCATAGCCAAGCTCGTTAAATTGTTTTGCCATCAGGGCGCTGCCTAAAGCCCCGGTCAGGTCCGGTTGAGGTGGAACATAAACTGTTTTATCGCAGATAGCAGCCAGGGATGCGGCCAGTCCATGGTTTTTTGCCGTTGCTCCGGCAAAAATTACCCGGCCGTCCATTGGCCTTTTATCCACAGTTTTACTGAGGTAATTTTGCGCCGATGAATAGGCCAGGCTGGCCAGCTGTTCATTTAAGGGCAAACCTCTAGCCGAAGCAGAAGCAAGGATTGACTGGGAGATCAAGGTGCAGATATCGCCCAGATCAACAGCATATTCGGCCGCAAATGCCCTCTCAGAAAACTCATCTTTAATGCTGACTCCTAGAAGTTCAGCGAGATTTTCCAAAAAGGTCCCCGTTCCGGCCGCGCAGACCGGGTTCATGTTATAGTCAAATAGAATACCGTTATGGAGCTGAATGAATTTTGAATCCTCTCCCCCAATTTCAATGATCGAGAGAGTAGATTCATCTGGAAATAGATTCTTTATCCCTTCGGCCTGGCAGGTGATTTCATCAACGGCATATTCTGCATTTAAAATTTTCTGCGATAAAAATCTTCCGGATCCGGTGGTGCAGGCAACAATCTGCGCATCGCCGATTATTGAACCATACCTGTTTTCCACTTGTTTCATTAATTCCAGGACCTGCAAAGCAGGCCGACCGGTGGTCGGCAGGTATATGCCGCCGATTTGACGGCCCTGCCCGTCAAGCAGGACGCATTTTGTGGAAACCGAACCACAGTCCACACCGAGGTAAATTGTGCTCAAATCATATTATCCCCGGTACGCTTTATCTTCTAAGTAGCATACCCGGTCAGGATCCAGCGGTAGCAGGGGATTATCAGGCACGTATTCGGCAGTTTCGAGTTTTTTACCGACCAGCTGGTTAAAGCTTAACTCTGTTCCTTTAATCGCTGCTCCCACTGCATTAATATATTCATGATCTTCGGGGATTTCAAGGCTAATATGATCCTGTTCCAGGAACTGCGCCAAATATTTGATTACCGCTTTATTATTGGCTACTCCTCCGGTAGCGACAAGGGTGCCGGGACCTTGAAAGCGATTCTGCACCACGCTTGTCACAATATTTTCTACCAGGGCTTTGCCCATTCCCGCCGAAACAGCGCTTTGCGTAGCGCCCTCGTTGATAGCATGGGTCATATCCGACTTGGCAAATACCGCGCAGCGCCCGGAAATAGGAACCTCCGATTCAGCTTCTACCGCAATTTCTGCCAGTTCGCGGTCATTGTAGCCCATGCGGGTGGCCTGTTGGTACCAAAATGCACCACTGCCGGCAGCACATTGGCCGTTGCGGCTGAAGAAGCTGATTTTACCCTCTTGATCTAATTCTAGATAATGGACATTTTCATGTCCAAGGGAAAGTACATAATCGGCCTTAATACGCCGGAACAACAAGCCCGCCTGCAGGGCTTCAATTTCCAGCAGGTGTTTAACGCCCAGGTTATCAGCAACCAGTTTGCCGTTATGGCCCATCACCCCGACTCTGACCGACCTGGCCTTTTTGCCACCTAAAAGTTCATCTATACATTTTTGTGCTGCATCCACCGGACGGCCGGCTGTCGGATGTTTAACTGTTTTAATTTGATTGTTATCGATTAATGCGCCTTTGGCCGAAAACACACCTATATCAAGGCCGAGGCTGAGTACAGGCAAATCATCCTTCTCTTTATCCATTGTAACAACCTCTCACTTCTTTAAAGCTGTTGATGTGATGAAAAGTGGATATGCTGTTTAAATGATCAAGGCCAGGATTGCCTTTTGCGTATGCAACCTGTTTTCCGCCTGGTCAAAAACAAT
>PUKR01000017.1 GCA_003552365.1 Syntrophomonadaceae bacterium | reverse complement strand
TGAGAGCCGTCTGTGAAAGTATAGACTCCCTTGCCGTGCATCCGGTTTTTTTTCCATTCACCTTCATAAGAACGTCCATCAGGCCAGGTTTGCTTTCCATAACCATGTCTTAAATCTTCAAACCATTCGCCAGAATAACTTTTACCGTCAGGCCAATTCATCTCACCTTTACCGTGACGATAAGATTTTTTCCATTCTCCCCTGTACATTTTGCCATCAGGCCATGAATAGGTGCCATGCCCCTCATAAAATCCGTAAACGAATTCACCTTCATATTTCTCGCCGCTGGGCCAATAGTAAGTTCCCAGGCCATGCATCTGGTCTTCATTCCATTCCCCAACGTATTTTCGCCAGTCAGCAAAAAGATAAGTGCCTTTGCCATGCATCCGGTCATATTTCCATTGGCCTTCATACTTGTCACCATTTGACCATATGAACGTACCTTCACCGTGAAAGCAGCCATTTATCCATTCACCGGTATACCTGCTGCCATCGGGCCAGGTAACACTTCCTTTGCCATGTGGTTTGTTTTTTAAAGTTTCCCCCCGGTAAAATCCATCACCGGCTATTTTCATCAGAATCGACTGCCTTTCCTGCTTTCACCAAACTGTTTCACCTCAACGTTTATTTCTACATCTTCCGAAAATTCCCTTCCCACAGTCAAAACAATCACATTGCCCGGCAATACAAACAGACTCTTAAATACTTATGTTAGCATTTGCTAACATATATTTATTCTCAACTGATAGCATATTAGGCATAAACTACTACTTACTACCCTGTAGAAATGTTGGAAAGGTCATCTTTCTTCTTCCTGCGCCAGGAAATATAAACCATTAGTATTCCGAGTTCATATAAAAGCATAAGCGGAATAGCCATAAGGACCTGGGAAAATATATCCGGAGGAGTTAAAACAGAAGCAAATATAATAATGATCAGCAGGGCAAATTTGCGGTTCCGTTTTAAAAACGTGGTGTTGAGAAGGCCAATACTACCCAAAAACCAAAATAGAACCGGCAGTTGAAAAACCAGGCCGAATGAAAAGATAAAAGCGGTTGTAAAGGATACATAACGGGCTATACTGAAGCTGGGCATTAAATCGGCACTCGAAAAGCCAATAAAAAAATTAAGGGCAAAAGGTAAAACTACAAAATAGGCAAAAGATAAACCCAGGCCAAAAAGTACATACATTATGACGGTTAATAAAAAAGCCGACCTTTTTGGCATACCGGCAGTAGCAATAGCCAGGGCTACGAGTTGATAAAGTATTATTGGCATGGTAACGGTGGCGCTGGTGATGAAAGCCAGGCGGATATTCGCCAGCAAGGCCTCAGAAGGGGTTAGAAATATCAATTGCATATCAAGCCCTTCAGGGTCCAGCCCTGCATAAGCCATATCAGCGGGCATCAGTAAAACCCGGCGTATTTCATCGCTAAAAGTAAAGCTGGCCACGGCAAAAACAAAAACAACCACGGCTATAATGATCAACCGTTTCCGCAGTTCTTGAAATAAACGCATCAGTTTCTCTCTATCCATAAGCTATCGGCAAATATTCCCCTTCATTGCTTTAATCTATCAAAACATCATCTTCTTCATAATCATCGTCCGCTTCCAAAAAGCTTAAGTATTGCCTTGCAGCCTGGTAAATTCTGCTGCCCTCGTCTTCTTCCTCTATAACTTCTTCCAGTATCGATTCAGCTGCTCCCGGGTCTTCAAGGTATTCACCAACCAGAACAGCATAGATGTAGCGTTCTTCATTATCAGCAGTTTCATCGGCAACCCTTCCCTGGAGATAGTGATGCAACCAGTTAACTTCTTCTTCGATTTTGTCTTCTTTGTCCATAACTGTTAGAGTTTCTATTAAAGAAATGTGCACCATCGGATCCGGATTTTCATGAAGGGTGTCAATTAAAACTGACACTTCCTCCTCAATTAACTGATCTTCCTCCTGCAATTCCAGGTACAAGTTAATCAATTCATAACGGTGTTCCGGAGCTTCCGGCTCTTTATCAATCAAGGATTCGTATATGGAAGCCATTCTTTCCTTGTATTCCCGGACTGCTTCCTGGTCGTCAAAATAAACCTGTTTTATGAAAACCAGGAACTGGTAATTCTCGGCCAATTCACGCAAAACAACAGCCGTCGGTTCATGCTCCTCCAGGTACTCTTCCAACCTTTCTACTTCTTCCTCATAATAGGCCAGGTAATCTTCCGGCTCAGGATCCGCCTGCTGGTTGGGCATAACCCCTCCTTCCTGGCCAAAACCCTGCCCCAGGTAAGCACCTACAGCTGAAACAAGCATTCCTAAAGCGAGGATAGCAGCGACAATAGCTGCCCAACGCTGTTTTTTTAAAGTTTTCGGTTGCTCCTTTTTAGCCAAAAACAATCCCTCCACACTAAGATATTCTTAAGCAGCTGTTTAGATCAAAAATCAGTGATTATCGAGTCTAACTAACAGCCTTCCGCAGTTTTCACAATACACCATTGCACTGGGATTGTAAAGGTGACCACGCTGTGCTGAGGAAATAAAAACCCGGCAGCCGCTGCATATATCATTCTCTACTTTTGCCAGGGCTTTACCCTGGCACTTTTCTGCCAGGACCTGGTATTTATCCAGGTATTGCTGATCAATCTTTGCTGACTGCTGCTCGCGTTCATCCTGCAGCCTTGATAACTCCCGGTTTAATGAATTTAACTCTTCTTCAAGGCGGTTTTCTTTTTCAACCAAAGTTTGCCTGCCTTCACTTAACTCCCGTTCAACTCTCTCTAAATTATCTTCTTGTTCTTCTATTGATTCCATTAAGACCAGGATTTCTTCTTCTACTTTTTTCTTTTCTTCTGCCAGTGAATCCATCCTGCGCTGCATCTGTTCCAGTTCTTTAATATTCTTGACCTTGCCCCCATACATACTATCGTTTAACTCCTGGCGATCACCTGTAATCTTTTGCTCCTGCAGTTCCAGTTTCTTTAACTTTTTACGATCATTATTTAGTTTTTCTTCCAGCTCACCATACTCTCGTTCCTTTTCTGCTTTATATTCTTTTGCCTCTTCCACGCCGCTTAACTGCGGTGCGTTCTCTATTTTTCGCTTGATGTCATTAATAGCCAGATCTAATTCCTGCAGTTCCCATAATAACTTTAATTGCATAACCTTGCCCTA
>PUKR01000075.1 GCA_003552365.1 Syntrophomonadaceae bacterium | reverse complement strand
TCCTTACTCTTTTGCCCTTTACTGTTGGCGGGGGATTTACGATCAAAGCATCTTCAAGCAGTTCATTTAAAAGCGCTGTGGGAACTCGTTTATGCTGCTCCTGCCAGGTTTTTATAATTAATGGGAATAGTTTATCAAGGCGCCAACCGCTGAGCGCAGAAACAAAAACATAAGGGGCGTAATCAACAAAACTGAAATGGCGTTTTATATCGTCAATAAAAACCTGCATGTTTATTTCCCGGGATTGTGCTTTTCTGTGGCCGCCCCCTCGGAATAAATCCCACTTATTGACGGTCAGGATCAAACCTTTCCCGATTTCATCCACATAGCCGGCCAACTTTTGATCCTGTTCAGCTATCCCTGCTTCCGCATCAATTAAAAGCAGGGCCAGATCGGCTCTCTGCACAGCTTTCAGGGACCGAAGCACACTGTAATATTCAACTGAATCTTTAACTTTGCTCTTGCGGCGCATCCCCGCAGTATCAATCAAGACACATGGCTGCCCTTCATATTCGAAATATGTATCAACAGCATCCCTGGTTGTGCCCGGAGTCTGGCTTACTACCACCCTTTCTTTGCCAAGAATAGCGTTTATTAATGAAGACTTCCCGACATTGGGCCTGCCGATAACTGCAACTTTAACCGCATCTTCACGGTGGGGATCATCTTGGTCATGATCCGGCAAATGTTCCCAGATTACATCTAAAAGCTCTCCAATGCCCCTGCCATGTTCTGCCGAAATGGGCAGGGGGTCGCCAAAACCCAGGCTGTAAAAACTATAGCGGTTACTTTCTGCTTCGTAAGTATCTAACTTATTGACTACCGGCAGCACAGTTTTGCCGCTGCGCCTGAGCATGTTGCCAATTTCTTCGTCCAAAGCCGTCAAGCCTTCCCTGCCATCTAAAAGGAAGATAATTACCCTGGCCTCTTCCACGGCTAAATTAATTTGCTGCTGAACCATGGTAGTAATATGGTCTTGTTTGCCAAAAGTAATCCCCCCGGTATCGACAACCACGAGACTGCGTCCCCGCCACTCGGAGATTCCATAGAGACGGTCCCTGGTTACACCGGGCACTTTTTCTTCGATTGCAGTCCTGGCTGCGGTGAACCGGTTAAACAGGGTTGATTTTCCCACGTTGGGTCGACCTACAATTGCCACTACATTGTCATTCATAAATTTGATCCTTTTTATTATTTATTATCTATTTTCCCGCATATTCCCGGATTTTATTTAGCATTTCAGCCGGGCCGTTTGCCGTAAACACAGGGACTCCCAGTCTTTGGGCCAGCTGTTCGATGTTAAAATCATCTAAAAAAACATTACTTCCCTCTTTTACCATAACCCCGGGAATAAATAGCATATCGCCTAATTGTTTATGTTTCAAGGTTCTGATTAAATCACTGCCGGTCAGCAAGCCGCTGACTGTAACTTCTTCACCAAAATAATTATTCTTTACCGGAACCAGGCTTACATGCAGTTTACTGATTTTATTAAATAAATCCACCATCTTTTGAAGCTGTGGCCTGGCAGTAAAGCCTGTAGCTACGCTGACTTTTAATTCTCGATCAAGCCTCGGAAGATCTTTTTCAGAAATTGCATTAAGCTCTTCCAAAAATATCCTGCCAATACCGACCCCGTTTTCCAGCTGAGGGTAACCCTCGTATTCATCAGCAGAAGGCAAGCTTGAACCGCTTAAATTGTAGAATTCGTCGGCAAGAAAAACGAAGCGGCTGCCACGTTTTTCCAAATAATAATTCTGCATTTCCGTAACTTCTTTTATTAAATCTTCTGCCATTTTAGGGGAGACTTTCTCCAACCCGGGTAAACTGTCGCGGAAGCCGGTTAATCCCACCGGGACCAGGGCTACGCTTAAGATACCTTTGCCTAAATAATCCAGTTCCAGGATTGTTTTTCTTAATTGTTCACCGGTATTGTAACCCGGGCACAGCACCACCTGCACATGAAATTTAATCCCTGATTTTACAAGCTGCTCTAAATTAATTATACCCCGTTCAGCGTGTTTTGTCCCAAACATGGTCCGGCGTAGTTTTGGATCGGTTGTATGGATGGAAGCATACAATGGGCTTAGCTGCAATTTGACAATTCGCTCAATTTCGGATTGGTTGAGCCGGTTTAATGTAATGAAATTACCGTATAAAAAAGATAACCGGTAGTCGTCATCTTTAATATAGAGAGGCCTGCGCATTCCAGGCGGGTTTTGATCGATAAAGCAGAATATACAACGGTTCCGGCATCTCTGCATTGGGGCCATCGTCGGTGGGTCGAAGCGCAGGCCCAGCGCTTTTCCGGCCGGTTTTTTAATCTTAATCCTGCGGAAAAAACCATTATCGGTCATAAAAAGCAGGACCAACCGGTGATCGGCTTCCATCACTTTAAAATCAATGATATCTGCAACCGGTTGATTATCAATCCGAACCAGCCGCCAACCCGGCTTAATTCCTGCTAATTCTGCGATGGAGCCCGGTGTCACTTGATCTATTAAATGATATTTTTCCTGGTTCATTCAATTAGTCCTCAATTTAACCTGCTTAGTATTAAATGAAATGAGGCGAACAATAAGTCCGCCCCACAATAGCCTTCTAAAGGCATTATCCGGGTTTATAAAAGCCTGTTGAATGGCCACAGTTTAAAGCACGGCTTTAGCCGGGGTCTTCTTCGTCCCTGCTTTCGCCTGTTTCTTCCTCGTATTCATCCGTTTGCTCATCCTGTGCCGGCCCATGGTCAACGGGAGCATCGCTTTTTTCTTTTAATTCTTCCGTTTTCTCCGGTTCAACCGTTTCGCCAGCTTCTTCAACCGTATCTTCCCCGGCAGGCTCAGAAGTTTGCTCTTCTTCTTCCGGGGATAGCTCCTGGCCTTCAAAAAGGTTGCCAAATACATCGCCTAAAGTTACATTGCCGTTTTCCGTTTCATCAGCTTCCGGTTCTTCTTTGCCTGGAGCCTTGACCTCACTGGCTTCCTTCACGCTCAAACTAATTCTTTTAGCATTTGGTTTAATTTCAAGGATTTTCACATCCACATCTTCACCTTCGGTAAGTACTTCGGAGGGGTGCTTGACGTGATAATCAGCCAGTTGGGATATATGGGCCAGCCCTTCAACACCCGGCTTCACTTCAATAAATGCCCCAAAATTAACCAGCCG